>CAZAMS010000205.1:0-18139 GCA_964486305.1 uncultured Aestuariivirga sp. | reverse complement strand
AAAGGGCCTTCTTGCGGGCCATGCAATTTTCCAGAATGTCGCGCATGCCGCGATCATCGCCGGTGAGATCAGGCAGATCAGCGCAGGTAATGACGGCTTTTACGCCGGCCAGCTTTTCAGCCTTCGACGTGTCGATGCTCTTGATGCGGGCATGGGCATGGGGCGAGCGCAGCACGAGGGCTATGAGCTGGCCCGGCGCATTATAGTCAGCGCCGTATTTGGCCCGGCCCGTGACCTTGTCGACGCCATCGGGGCGCAGCGGCCTGGTGCCGACCTGTTTGAATTTCTGGTTGGTGAAGCTGGTGTCGAGTGGCATGTTAAGCTCCTCTCATTTCTTTGGCAGTGGCCTGAACAGCGCGGACAATCTTGTCGTAACCGGTGCAGCGGCAAAGATTGCCGGCAAGGCCAAAACGGATTTCTTCTTCGGATGGATCTGGGTTCTTGTCGAGCAGCGCCTTGGCTGCAATCAGGAAGCCTGGGGTGCAGATGCCGCATTGAAGGGCGGCAAAAGAGATGAAGTTTTTTTGAAGCGGATGCAGTTGGTCGCCGGTTGCCATGCCTTCGATGGTTTCGACTTTGGCTCCCTGAATTTCGGCACCAAGCACGAGGCATGAGCACACGAGGCGGCCGTCAATGGTCACGCTGCAGGCACCGCAGTCACCGGTTCCGCAACCTTCTTTGGCGCCGGTAAGCCCTAAGCGATTGCGCAGCACGTCGAGAAGCGGTTCATCGGCGGTACAGACAAATTCAACGGGATCGCCGTTGATGGTGGTAGAGACGTGAACGCCCGACATTATTTTCCTCCTGCGCGTTTATACGCGATCTGTGCGGCGCGGCGCGCGAGGACGCCTGCGACCTTGGTTCTGAATTCTATGGTTCCACGCTTGTCATCAATAGGTTTGCAGGCGGCAGAACAGGCAGCGGCCAATTTTTCGAGCGCCGCATCATCAAGTTTTGAGCCGATCAAGGCTTTGGCGGCGGCGGGCACGAGCAACACAGTTGCCGCAACGGCGCCGAGGGACACGCGGGCTGCCTTGATCACGCCTTTGCTGTCGAGTTCCAGATTGATGCCGGCGCTCACAACGGCGATATCCATTTCGGTGCGCGGAATGAAACGCAAATAGGCATCACCGGAATTTGACGGACGCTTGGGCAGGAGAATCGATTCTATGATCTCTCCTTTTTTCAGCGAGGTGCGGCCTGGTGATACGGGCACCTGTTCAACGGGGATGGTGCGCTTGCCTTTCGGACCTGAAATGACGACCTTGGCATTGGCGGCAATGAGGGCCGGCACACTATCGGCTGCCGGTGATGCGTTGCAGAGATTGCCCACCATCGTGCAGCGGCCCTGCACCTGTTTTGAACCAATGAGAGTGGCTGCTTCAACAACACCGGGCCAGGCTTTTACGAGGGCGGCATTTTCAGCGAGCGCAACACCTGGAACAGCGGCACCGATTGTAAATCCACTGGCTGACTTCTTGATGTCATACACGCCCTTGATGCGCTTGATATCGACAACAAGGTCGGGTTCCAGAAAGCCGCCTTTCATTTTTACAAGCAGGTCAGTTCCTCCCGCCAGCACAAAGGCCAGGCCTTTTTCCTTGGCCATAAGAGTGACCGCAGATTTCATAGTTTCCGGTGCTTCGTATCGCATTCTTCACCTGTTTTTGAGTTCCCACGGCAGTTTGGTCTATTCCATGGGTTTGGGTCAACCGGGATATTTGTTTCTATCGATATTTCATTGCTGCTCTGCGGCGCTTGTTCAATGGGCCACGACATTTTCAATGGGCCACGACATTTACGCTGACGCCTGCCGCCTGCAACGCAGCGGATAGTTTATCATCAGGAATGCCATCGGTGATAAGGCGATTGATGTCCTTAAAGTCGCACACCTTGATCAGGGCTGTTTTGCCGAACTTGGAACTGTCTGAAATCATGATGCGGTTTTCTCCGCGCGACAGCACCATGCGGGCAAATTCGGCTTCGGCGAGATAGCTGTCGGAGGGGCCGAAATCCGCGTCCAATGCGCCGTTCGATATGACGGCGTGGCGCACATGGAAGCTGGCGGCAAAGGCAATGGCCGATGGACCGAAGGCCGCGCCATTTGAGCCGTTCAATTCGCCGCCTGCCATATAGACCTTGTTGCCATTCACTGTCGCAAGGGTGCGGGCGATATCGGATGAGTTGGTGACGACGGTGAGATTACGTTTTTTGAGGAGCTCACGGGCGAAAATGCTGGTGGTGGTGCCCGTATCCAGCATCAGGCTGTCACCATCTTCGATCAATCTTGCAGCGCGCCGCGCAATGGCGCGCTTGGCGGCGAAATGCTCGCGCAGGCGGCGCTCAAACGGAGCCTCGCCCAACTCATGGGGCAAGGCGATGGAGCCATGGCGCTTCAGGACTTCGCGGGTTTCAATCAGGGGCTTGATGTCGCGGCGGATCGTTTCAAAGGAGACATTCAGGGAATCGGCCAGGGTGGCGATAGAACAGGTACCATGCTCCTGCACAAGGCGCAGAATTTGGGTTTGCCGCTTATTGAGTCCCTTGGCCATGGGGCTTTGTAGCTAATTTTGTGGTTTTTTACAATATTGTGGTTATTTCGGTCAGAAAGCTACATAAAAACTAACAGATTATCACACAATCAAACATTCCTATTGACCCTTGAGGCTTAAAGGGCTTCATTTCACGGGAGGAGGGCCGTCCACATGTCAGCTGAGGCCAGGGTTCGGGGACTGCCGTTCTGGAAGGGGCCGATCGATCTCGTTCCGCTCAAGGGCGGGGTGAGCAATGCCAGTTTTACGGTTCAGGACAGCACGGGCAAATATGTGGCCCGGGTGGGAGCGGACTACCCGTTTCACCACGTGTTCCGCGAGGCGGAAGTTATTGCCAGCCAGGCGGCTTTTGAGGCGGGGCTGTCACCGGAGGTTGTCTATACTGCACTCGGCATCATGGTGGTGCGCTTTATCGAGGCGCGGACCTATACGGAAGCGGATGTGCGGGGGCATCCCGACGAGTGTCTGGATATGGTGATCCGCTGCCATCTCGAAATGGGCAAGCGAATTTCAGGCCGGGCCAATATTTTTTGGGTGTTTCATGTGCTGCGCGACTATGCGCACACAATCAAGGCCGCCAAGCATCGCCATGTTGCCGATATTCCGCGCTGGATGGCGGAGGTTGAACGTTTGGAGCACGCGCAAGTTCCGCTTCCCATTATTTTTGGCCATCACGATCTGCTGCCCACCAATTTCATGGATGATGGCACGCGGCTGTGGCTCATCGATTGGGAATATGGCGGCTTTGGCACGGCGATGTTCGATCTCGCCAATATCGCTTCCAACAACCAGCTCACTGAGAAAGCCGAGCGCGAGATGCTCGAAGATTATTTCGAGCGACCGCCCGATGAAGCCATGCTGCGTTCATTCTATGCCATGAAAACGGCGAGCGCGCTTCGCGAAGCCGTGTGGGGCATGGTTTCGGAAATCCATCTCGCGGCACCCGGCGTGGATTATGTGGCTTATGCCCACGAATATCTCACGCGCTATGAACGCATGCTTGCCGATTACAATTCAAAGTTTGGACTGACATGACCCAGAATTTTCCGGCGCACGCCGATGTTGTTGTGATCGGCGGCGGCATTATCGGCTGCTCCACCGCGTATCATCTGGCGCGGGATCACAAGTTGAATGTGGTTTTGCTTGAGCAAAACAAGCTCACTTCCGGTTCCACCTGGAATGCGGCAGGGCTTGTGGGGCAATTGCGTTCATCGGCGTCAATTACACAAGTGCTGAAGTATTCGGTTGACCTCTACAAGAAACTCGACGGCGAAACGGGCCTTGCCACGGGCTGGAAAATGACGGGTTGCCTGCGGCTCGCCAACAATGAAGACCGCTGGATTGAATATAAGCGGCTCGCAACCACGGCGCAGAGCTTTGGCATGGAGATGCATCTGCTTTCGCCCGCAGAGGTGAAAAAGATGTGGCCGCTGATGAATGTGGATGATCTGGTTGGCGCGTCTTTCCTGCCGACGGATGGGCAAGCGTCTCCTTCCGATATCGCGCAATCCCTTGCCAAGGGCGCACGCATGCATGGTGCGAAGCTCATCGAAGGTGCGCGTGTTACCTCGTTTGAGATCAGCGAGGGCCGCGTGAAGGCGGTGAATACCAATCAAGGCAAAATCATCTGTGAGAAGGTGGTGAACTGCGGTGGCCAGTGGGCACGGCAGATCGGGACGATGGCGGGCGTGAGCGTTCCGCTACAGCCGGTGAAGCATCAGTATGTGATTACGGAAAAGGTTGCGGGCCTTGCCACCGATTGTGCAACCATTCGCGATCCTGACCGGCGCACCTATTTCAAGGAAGAGGTGGGTGGCCTGGTGTTTGGCGGTTATGAGCCGGACCCCATTGCCTGGACGCAAGGGGATGTTCCCGACAACTTCGAATTCCAGCTGTTTGAAGATGACTGGGATCATTTCGAGCAGCACGTGACTGAAGCTCTGGTGCGTGTGCCGGCGCTTGAAAATACCGGCATCAAGAAAATGATCCATGGGCCGGAGAGCTTTACACCCGATGGCAATTTCATTCTGGGCGCGGCGCCGGAACTCAAAAATTTCTATGTGGGCGCGGGTTTCAACGCTTTTGGCATTGCGTCAGGCGGCGGGGCAGGTTGGGTGCTGGCGGATTGGATTGCCACGGATGAAGCGCCGATGGATTTGTGGGTCGTCGATATTCGCCGCTTTTCCGGTCTGCACAAGGATCGTAACTGGACTTCCGAGCGCACGCTTGAGGCCTGTGGCAAACATTACACCATTGGTTTTCCCTATGAGGAATATCAATCGGGGCGGCCCCGCATTGTTTCACCACTTTATGATCGTTTAAAAAAACTTAATGCCTGTTTCGGTTCCAAGCTGGGCTGGGAGCGGCCGAACTGGTTTGCTCCCATGGGTGAGGAGGCCCGGGATATCTATACCATGGGACGGCAAAACTGGTTCGCGGCGGTAGGGGAGGAGCACCGTTGCGTGCGCGAGCACGTTGGCGTGTTCGACCAATCGTCCTTTGCGAAGTACGAACTGCGCGGCCGGGATGCTGAGGAGGCGCTGAATTGGATCTGCGCCAATAACGTGGCGCGACCGGTGGGCAAACTGACTTATACGCAGCTGCTGAATACGCGGGGCGGGATCGAATGCGACCTGACGGTGGCGCGGCTGGCCGAGGACCATTTCTATATTGTCACGGGAACCGGTTTCCGCACCCATGACTTTGCCTGGATTGCCGATCACATCATGCCGGGACTGGATGCGGCACTTACCGATATTACGGAGGCCTACGGAACTCTCTCCGTCATGGGGCCGAAGTCGCGGGCGGTCATTCAGGCCGTGACGAGCGCTGATATGTCCAATGGGGGGTTCAAGTTTGGCGAGGTGCGCGAAATCGACATCGCGGGTCATGTCGTGCGGGCGTTGCGCGTGACCTATGTGGGCGAACTGGGCTGGGAACTGCACATGCCCATCGCGGCGACGGGCGATGTGTTCGATGCGCTGATGGCAGCAGGCAAGTCCCATGGCATTGCGCCTGTAGGCTACCGGGCGCTGGAATCGCTCCGGCTTGAGAAGGGCTATCGCGCCTGGAGCTCTGATATTACCCCCAACGATTCACCGCTTCATGCGGGGCTGGGTTGGGCCGTAAAGATGAAAAGCAATCAGCCGTTTCTGGGCCGCGAGGCGATTGAAAAAATATCGCAAACGCCGCTTACAAAAATGCTCGCAGGCTTCACCACGGAACGCGAAGATATAGTTCTCCTGGGCCGCGAAACCATCCTCCGCAATGGCGTGTTCGCCGGCTATCTCACCAGCGGCGGCTATGGCTATACGGTGGCAAAACCAATTGGTTTTGGTTATGTGCGAAACGCCGAAGGGGTCGATGAAGCCTACCTCGAGAGCGGCACCTATGAACTTGTGGTTGCCAAGAAAATTGTCAAAGCAAACATACACTTGCAGCCAGTTTATGATAGTTTGAATCAACGCGTGAAGTCATGAACTGGAACGAACACGTCCGTATACTGATCATCGGCGGCGGGGCCATCGGCACGTCCCTGGCCTATCACCTGGGCCGGGATGGGGGCAGGGATGTGTTGCTGGTTGAGAAGGCGCAACTCACCCATGGCTGCACCTGGCATGCGGCGGGCCTTGTGGGTCAGCTTCGTGGAAAGAAAAATCTCACGCGCCTGATGCAGAATTCGGTTGCGGTGTTCGACCGATTGGAGGCGGAAACCGGCCAACATATTTCGTGGAAAAAAGTGGGTTCGCTCCGTCTCGCATCAAGTACGCCGCGCTGGAGTGAAATTCAAAGGTCCATGGGGCAGGCCAAAAGTTTTGGGGTGGAGTGCCAGTCGCTGTCGGCTGCCGAGGCCAAGAAACTTTTCCCCTATATCACCACCGATGGCATTGAGGGGGCCGCCTATATTCCGGGCGATGGCTATATCGACCCTTATTCGCTGACCATGGCCTATGCCAGGGGAGCGCGGGCCCATGGCGTGAAGATCGAGGAAGGGGTTTGCGTCGAGGAGATCGTGCTTGAGGGCAGGCGGGCTATCGGCGTCGTCACCAACAAGGGCAATATCGCCTGTGACATTCTGGTGAACTGCGCCGGGCTCTGGGCCAAGCGGGTGGGCAATATGGCGGGCGTGGCGCTTGCGGCGGGCATTGTGGAGCACCAGTATTTCCTCACCGAGAAAACCCTGAAGCTTGAGGCCAACCTCACAACGCTGCGGGACCCGGACAAGAATTTCTATCTGAAGCCCGATACAGGCTCCTTTGCCATTGGGGGCTGGGAGGAGGGCTCGCGCGGGTTCCATCGGGGCCTTCCGCCACTGGATTTTGGCCGGGAGCTTTTTGCACCGAACATGGAACGGCTGGAGCTTTTTGCATTGCCGGCGTCCGAGCGCCTGCCGGTGCTCAATGAAACGGGCATCCAGACGGTGATCAATGGACCCATTCCGGTTTCCGCCGATGGCGAGCCGATCATGGGGCTGGCGCCGGAACTTGATAATTTCTATGTGGCCTGCGGTTTTACGGCGGGCATTGCGGCATCGGGCGGGGCGGGACTTGCGATGGCCAACATGATTTTGCATGGCGACGCGGGCATGGACCTCTGGCCCTTTGATGTCAGGCGGTTCAGCGGGGTTCACGCACAGCCGCGCTATCTGGAAACGCGGGCGATTGAAGCCTATGCGGCCTATTACAAGGTGCATTGGCCGCTTGAAGAAAGCCATGCGGGGCGGAATCTTCGGCTTTCGCCGCTGCATGAGACATTGAAGCGGGCTGGGGCGGTGTTTGGCTCGCGGGCGGGTTGGGAGCGGGCGAACTGGTTTGCACCCGTCGGCGTTAAGCCACTTGACGTTCCTTCGTTTGAGGAGAAACCCAACTGGTTTTCCCATGTGGGCGAGGAATGCCGCGCCATCCGTGAGCGTGCCGTGCTCATCGACCAGACCTCATTTGCGAAGTTTGAGATTTCTGGTGCCGGAACTGAGGCGGCGCTGCAGCGGATTGCTGCCAATGACCTGTCAGGCCCACCGGGGAAAGCTGTTTACACGCAGCTTTGCAATGAAAAGGGCGGCATCGAGGCGGATGTCACGCTGGTTCATGCGGGCCCCGACCATTTCTATGTCATCACGGGTTCGGGCTTTGGGGTGCGTGACTGTGGCTGGGTGGCAAAGCACCTGCCGCCATCGGTACACATCCGAGAGGTGACGAACGCCTTCGCGGTCATCAATATCTGCGGGCCCCGGGCGCGTGACATCCTGCAAAGTGTGACTGATGCGGATATTTCCAATGCGGCGTTTCCGTTTTTCGGGGCGCGGAAGATTGATGTAGGCCATGCGACGGTGCTGGCGGTGCGCGCTGGTTATGTGGGCGAGCTTGGCTACGAGCTTTACATTCAGCAGGAATTTGGCGCCCATATTTATGAGACCTTGTGGGCTGCGGGCCAACCGTTTGGTATTGCCAATGCGGGCTACCGCGCCATTGACAGTTGCCGCATGAAGAAGGGCTATCTCTACTGGTCCGGTGATATTTCGCCGGATTACAACCCTTACGAAGCGGGACTCGGGTTTTGTGTGGCTTTGAACAAGGGCGACTTTATCGGCCGTGAGGCGCTGATAAAAATCAAAGCGGAAGGTGTTTCACGCAAGCTCTGTTCCTTTACCATTGATGGTTTTGCCCCGCTTCATGGCGGCGAAGCCATAATGCATGGTGGCAAGGTTGTTGGTTCAACCACGAGTGTGGGTTACGGCTATACAATGGCCAAAACAATTGCTTTCGGCTATCTTCCAGCTGAAATGGCAGGCGAGAAATTTTTCGATATCGAGGCTTTCGGGAGGATCCATCGCGCGGCCCTCGGACCGCGCTGTCTTTACGATGACAGGAATTTGCGGCTCAAGGTGTGATCATGAATATTGCGGGAAAGCCGATTGCGATAGTCGAAGCGCCATCCAATCTCGGGCTTAAGCCGCCATCGCCAGGCCGCGAACCCGGCACGGCGCGGGCACCCGCTGCGCTGCGGCGCGCTGGGTTCCATGAGCTTGTCTCGCCGACGCGCGTTATCCGCGTTGAAGCTCCGGCCTATTTCGTCGATGAGAACCGCGCCGTCAATGTCCGCAATGTCGCGGCCATCGCCGACTATTCGCGCAAGCTTGCCGATGCGGTGGGCGGGTGTCTTGCACGGGGCGAATTTCCGCTCGTGCTCGGCGGCGATTGCAGCATCCTTCTCGGTAACATGCTCGGCCTCAGGCGGCGGGGTGAACCGGCTCTCCTCTACATTGACGGGCACACGGATTTCTATCTTCCCGAACAATCCGCAAGCGGCGGTGCCGCGGGCATGGACCTCGCCTTCGTCACCGGCTGGGGGCCCGATGCCTTGACCAATATTGAAGGGCTCATGCCCTATGTGCGCGAGGAACGGGTGGCGGCTCTCGGAAACCGCGACTTCGACCGCGTCCCACCCGCAGCAATCCCGTCCGCTCTTGAATCGCGCATGCACTATCGCGATCTGGCGGCGTTGCGCGAAGCGGGCATGGCGCCGGCGGCCAAGGAGGCCCTCAGGGCTATTCACGATGGGAAGCCGCGCGATGTTTTCCTCCATGTCGATGTCGATGTTCTCGATTCCACCATCATGCCGGCCGTCGATTCACCGCAGGCCGACGGTTTGCACTATGATGAATTGACCGCGCTGTTAAAGACAGCCGTCGCTTCAGGACTTGTCACCGGCATGGAAGTGACGATCTTCGACCCCGATCTCGATCCTGACGGGCATCTCGCCCGCGAAATCGCCACCGTTCTTGCCGATTCGCTGCGGATGGGCTGAGAGCGTGAGCCGCAAGAACATGAGCGACATGGCAAAGCTGGTGCCTGAGCTGATCGTTTCAGACTTTGCGCAAAGCCTTAAGTTCTATACGGAACTACTTGGTTTCAAACAGCTTTACGACAGACCAGAAGAAGCGTTTGCGTATCTGGATCGCAGTGGCGCGCAGATCATGATTGTGCAGCATGATGCTGAAGATGAGCGGTCCTGGATCGCTGCGGAACTGGCACAGCCCTATGGCCGTGGAATGAATATGGAGATCGAAGTCGAGAATGTTGACGCGCTTCACGCTTCTTGCGTTCGCGATGGCGCACGCATATTTCTTCCAATGGAAGAAAAGTGGTACAGGCGCGGTGCGCTGCTCCTTGGGGTGCGCCAGTTTATTGTTCTGGACCCGGATGGCTATCTCCTGCGATTGTCGCAATCCTTGGAAACCAGAGCCGTAACAGGGGAGCCGTTGGATGGATGATCAAGGCGTTGGCCTGGCGCGGGAAGCGCTGAAACAGATTCAGCTCTTCTGGTGCCTTGATGAAACGGAGATCGAAATTCGGCGCCTGGGCGGGCTCACCAATCTGGTATTTTTCGTGAATCTCAATGGCGAGCAGTATGTGTTGCGCATTCCGGGCAAGGGCACGGACGAATACATCAACCGCAAAAACGAGGCCCATGCGGCGCGTGAAGCTGCGAAAGCCAAGGTAAGCCCCGACGTGGTTCACTTCGATGAAATGACGGGGGTCATGGTGACCCGCTTTGTTGACCACGGCGTCACCATGTCGCCGGAGAATTTCAAAGCCCGCGAAGGCTCGTCGAAGCGGGCGGGGGAGGCGTTCAAGAAGCTTCATTCATCGGGGGCCAAGTTCAAGTTCCGCTTTGAGCTTTTTGCGATGATTGATGAGTACCTCAAAATTTTAGCAACGAAGGATATTTCCTTGCCTGACGGCTATGCCGAGGTCGTGAAAGACGCTGAATCAGTTCGGGGCGCACTCTCGGCGCACAAGCTGCCTCTAGTCGCGTGCCATTGTGATCCGCTGTGCGAGAACTTCCTCGATACGGGCAAGCGCATGTGGATTGTCGATTGGGAATATTCCGGGATGAATGATCCCCTATGGGATTTGGGCGATCTTGCGGTTGAGGGGCAGTTTAATACGGCACAGGAGGAAGAAATGATCGCGGCCTATTTTAATGGCGCGCCAACGCCAGCAGAGAGGGGGCGCTTTGTGATCTACAAGGCCATGTGTGATTTGCTGTGGACCCTGTGGGGCCTCATCCAGCATGCCAACAAGAATCTGGTGGATGATTTCTGGGCCTATTCCATCAACCGGTTTGAGCGCTGCAAAAAACTTATGGCCACGGAAGCCTTTGGGAAACACGTGGCGGCGGTGAAGAAAGGCTAGAGCCTCTCACTTTCGCGCCATGCAGGATTGGTAGCGCCGATCTACGCTTTCAGCGAAAATGCGGGTTGTCATCTTGCTCCGGAACTTGGGACTCGACAGCGCAATATTGGGGACCATCGCAAAAACTGGCCGCTTCTTGGTGACTTGCCCATAGGTCGCGCGTAATGCGCTGTAGGTCAGCGTCTGCACGAAGTCATTGTCCTTCTCGCGCCGGAGGTCATTGCGGATGTCCTCGTCGGTCAGCTCGAAACTGGAATTTTTGAGCACCGCGCGCAAAGCTTTTTCCGTGTTGCTGACGCCGCCGCTCACCTTCCCTGATTTATCATAGAGCAGCAGGTCGCCGTCGGCCGCCAGGGCGCTCCCGCTCAATTCGACAATCTGGTTTTGAAACGCCGCATTGCGGCTTGAATAGCGGCCAGCGTTGAAATCCGCAAAGCGGTAGAGCTTCCGGTTGTAACCCGTCTCGTAGTCCAGCAGCAAAAGGACGCCGTAATACATGCCGCCATGGCGGGTATAGAGTTCATCACGCAAGGCGTAAACATCGTCCAGCGACATGGGCAGCCAGCGCCGCCGTTTGGCAACCTCCAAGGCAAAATCGACCGACACCTGCATGGAGCCGATCGTGTCGATCTCGTTGCGCCCGTCGAGCTGCTTGTTGAGCAGGCCGCTGTTGATCACCAGGCCAAGGCCCGATTGCTTGGCGGCGTCCGCCACCATGGCGCGGTAGACCAGGTCAAGATCGCGTTCGGTGCGGGCGGCGCGGATACGCGCGAGATAGTTATCGGAAGGGCTTGGCTTAATCTCCAGAAAATGAAGGGCAATGCGTCCGAGAACAGGCACCTTGTCCATCTTGGCGCGCAAGGCCATTTCCGAAATCTTGCCAAGACCCGCAACGGCTGGATCAGCAATGAAGCTTGACTCCTGGTCAATGATGGCAATGGCGGCGCAAATGTTTTCCTTGCTGGCGGGCAGATCGTGGAGCTTCAGCACATCGAGCAGGTCAGCGGCCCAGCCCTGGGGATTCTTCACATTCTTTTCGGCGGCGGTGATGAGCCTCGCCACCCCGGGCGCGGACAATGCCGGGGCCTCCGCTGCGCTGGACACGGAGCAGGCGGACCATATGGCCAACAAAAGACGGAAGAAAAACCTGACCACGCAAAGCTCCTTCTTTCCAACATAAACTTCAACGGGAATTTATGTCTAAAATAAGAAACCTTGCGCGACCTGGTGTTTATTTCAAGACGCCAGAAGCCTTTGCCGCATGGGTTGCGAGATAATCCATGAGCGCCGGTGACAGGCAGTCGTAGGGCGGCAAGCCGACCTTTTTCAGCTGGTTGCGAATGGCCTTCATGTCTTCGGGCTTGGTGCCGCTTTCAATGACAGAGGAGACAAAGGCTGCAAATTCCGGCGGTGACCAGCCTTTTTCCTTGGAAAGCTCCGTGTGGATGAAATCAAGGCCATAGAAGCCGTGTGATGTCCGCTCCACACGGCCATACATGTGAACACCGCAGCCGGTGCAGGCATGGCGCTGGATCAGGGCGTTGGAATCAATGATTTTCAGTTTGTGCTCATTTGCCGTAACCTTCACATTATCGCGGCCGACGACTGCCACGACTGAGAATATCGCTCCGGCGGGTTTCCAGCATTTGGTGCAGCCGCAAGCGTGATTGTGCGCGGATTGTGCGCCAATGCTCACGGTTACGGGGTCGGTGGCGCATTTGCAGGTCAGTGTACCGCCGGCAAATTTTGCCTTGGCCTTGCCCTTCACGCCCTTGTCGATTGAAGGGTGAAGGGAAATTGCCTTGGATTTCTTTGCGGCGGGCTTCTTGGTTTTGGCTTTCTTGGCCATCGGTGGTCCTCCCTCAGTTTTCTAATTCTAGAACACGACAACGCTACGGATCGATTTGCCCTCATGCATGAGATCGAAGGCCTTGTTAATGTCTTCTAGCGGCATGGTGTGGGTGATCATGGGATCAATCTCGATCTTGCCGTTCATATACCAGTCCACGATCTTTGGTACATCAGTGCGGCCGCGCGCGCCACCAAAAGCGGTGCCGCGCCAGGATCTTCCGGTCACAAGCTGGAAAGGACGGGTAGAGATTTCCTGGCCGGCCCCTGCTACGCCAATGATGATGGACTGGCCCCAGCCCTTGTGGGCAGCCTCAAGAGCCACGCGCATGACTTTCACATTGCCGATGCATTCGAAGGTATAGTCGCCGCCGACGTTGGTGAGATTTACGAGATGGGCCACGAGATCGCCATCAACCTTTGATGGATTGACAAAATGCGTCATGCCGAAGCGCTTGCCCCAGGCGGCGCGTTCCTCGTTGAGGTCAACGCCAACGATTTGGCTGGCGCCGGCAAGCCGCAGGCCCTGAATGACGTTGAGTCCGATGCCGCCGAGGCCGAAAACGATAGCGGTTGAGCCGATTTCAACCTTTGCCGTATTGATGACCGCGCCAACGCCTGTGGTGACGCCGCAGCCGATGTAGCAAATCTTGTCGAAAGGCGCGTCTTTCCGCACCTTGGCCAGGGCGATTTCGGGAAGCACCGTGTAATTCGAGAAGGTGGAGCAGCCCATATAATGATGCACCATCTTGCCCTTGTAGGAGAAGCGCGAGGTGCCATCGGGCATCAGGCCCTTGCCTTGGGTGGCGCGGATTTTCTGGCAAAGGTTGGTTTTGGGGTTCAGGCAATATTCGCATTCCCGGCATTCCGGGGTGTAGAGCGGAATGACATGGTCGCCCTTGGCGAGCGAGGTGACACCCTTGCCGACCTCCACCACAACGCCCGCCCCTTCATGGCCCATAATGGCCGGGAACAGGCCTTCGGGATCGGCGCCGGAAATGGTGAATTCGTCGGTGTGGCAGATGCCGGTGGCCTTGATTTCAACCAAAACCTCGCCTTCCTGCGGGCCTGCCAGATCAACCTCGACAATCTCCAACGGTTTGCCAGCTTCAAAAGCAATGGCGGCGCGTGATTTCATTGGGTTTCCATCTCTATGATTTTATTTTTTCTTATCGAAGCCTTGTGACAGTCTCTAGTCAAGTACAATGTTGCACTATTGGGTAGGACGGGGAGCAGGACATGGCGACAACGCGGGCGGATTGCGAAGCGCTGGACAGGTCTGACGTGCTGGCGGGAAAGCGCGCGGCGTTTTCGCTGCCCAAAGGGGTGATTTATCTCAATGGCAACTCGCTGGGGGTCTTGCCGCGCAATGTGATGGCGCGGGTCAAGGCGGCGGTTGAGCAGGAATGGGGCGAAACACTCATCAAATCGTGGAATGAGCATGGCTGGTTTCATCTGCCGCAGAAGATAGGCGCGCGGCTGGAGCGGCTGATCGGGGCGGAACCGGGCAGTGTAATCTTCGGCGATACGATTTCGGTCAATCTCTTCAAAATCCTCACTTGTGCGCTTGGGCAAAGGCGGCAGCGCAAGGTTATTCTGTCGGACTCTGGCAATTTTCCATCGGACCTTTATGTGGCTCAGGGCCTCATGCAATTTATGGCCGATGGTCATGAGGTTCGGGTGGTGGCACCTGAGGATGTTGCGACGTCGATCACGCCTGATGTGGCTGTGGTGATGATCACCGAGGTGGATTACCGCACGGCACGCCGCCATGACATGAAAGCCATTACCAAGCTCGCCCACGGTGCAGGTGCCTTGATGATCTGGGATTTGGCCCATAGTGCGGGGGCGGTTCCTGTTGACCTCAAGGGCAGCGGGGCCGATTTCGCTGTTGGCTGCACCTATAAATATCTCAATGGTGGACCCGGTGCGCCGGCTTTTCTCTATGTGCGACCAGATTTGCAAGACGTTGTACAGCCTGCGCTCGTCGGCTGGTGGGGTCATGCGCGGCCTTTTGCTTTTGATCTCGATTTTGTTCCAGCCCCCGGAATTATTCGCCAGCAATGCGGAACTCAGCCCATTCTCTCCATGACGGCGCTTGATGCCGCTTTGGATATCTGGGAGGGTGTTGACCTGCAGGATTTACACGCAAAATCAAAGGCTTTATGCGAACTACTTATCAAACTGGTTGAGGAGAGAAATTCCCGTCACGGCCTGAAATTATCGGGCTCGCGCGATATGGAGCGGCGGGGGTCACACGTTTCGTTTCATTGTCCTGAAGGTTATGCCGTGATGCAGGCGCTTATCGCGCAAGGCGTGATCGGTGACTTTCGCATGCCAGACATCATTCGCTTTGGCATCACGCCACTTTATACAAGCTTTGCCGATATCTGGGATGCGGCGGCAATTCTCACGCGGATTCTGGATGAGAAGCTTTGGAACAGGCCGGAGTTTTTGGCGAAGAAAGCCGTGACATAGCGCGCTTCCCGGCGAGTTGATTTCAACACGCCGAAAAGGAACCGCGCAAACTCAGTATGCTGGAGCACGTCGTTGTCGCCAAACCGCTATACACTTTGGCGGGACATGCTCTGGAAATTTGACAAGTCGCCGACCCTGCGCTTGATACGCCTATGGGAAAATTTACGATTCAGGACGTGGCTCGTCTGGCCGGGGTGAGCGTTGCAACGATTGACCGGGTGCTCAATCGCAGGCTTGGGGTCCGGGCTCCCACCATCGCCAAAGTCGAAGCCGCCATTCGTGAACTGAATTACCAGCCGGACCGCATTGCGGCGCGGCTGGCGCGGTCACGGGAATATCGCTTCTGTTTTGTGCTGCCGGTGAGCAGCGGTGAGTTTTTCATGCGGATTGCCGATGAGGTGCGCATGGCCACGGAGCGCATGGAGGCCGAACGGGTTTCGATCATTGTCAAACGGGTTGATGTGTTTGATGGCGAACTGCTGGCCCATGCGCTGGATTCAATTGACAAGACAATGGACGGTGTGGCCGTTGTGGCACTTGATCATCCGGCGGTGCGCGAGGCGATAAACGCACTGGTAGGGCGCGGTGTTACGGTGGTGACACTGGTATCGGACGTGCCGGGGTCAAAGCGGCAGCATTATGCCGGTATTGATAATTCTTCCGCCGGGCGCACGGCGGCCAATCTCATGGGGCGTTTCCTGCGCGGGATGACGGGAACCGTTGGGGTTTTCGCGGGTTCGCTGGCGCTTCGCGATCACATCGAACGGCAGTTTGGGTTTGAGCAGGTGGCGGCCCATGAATATCCCCATCTCGCCGTTTTGCCGGTGCGGGAGTCGCGGGATGACTGGGAGCGGATTGAAGAGATGACGCGGCAATTGCTCGCCGAACAGCCCGATCTCATTGGCATATATAATGTGGGTGGCGGCACGCGCGGCATTGTTTCAGGCCTTGAAGCGGCGGGCCGCTCCAAGGCTATTGTGTTCATTGCCCATGAGGTGACCGACCTGTCGCGCCGGGCGCTTATCCGCGGCACGATCGATGCCATCATCAATCAGGACGCAGGCCATGAAGTGCGAAGCGCGGTGCGTGTGCTGATGGCCAAGGCCGACAAGGTGCCTCTGATTGAATCCCAAGAACGCATCCGCATCGACATCTTCATGCGGGATAATCTGCCTTAGCCTCATGTCCTCTCCCGAGAATCGGGAGAGGAGGGGACCCGGTGCGAAGCAACGGGGATGTGAGGGGAACGAGGTCGAAGTGCCCTCATCTTTCCCATTCTGCTTCGCTTTGCTTCGCAGGATGGGCCCCTGTCTTCTCCCGCTTTGCAGGAGAAGACGTTAGAGAGGCTTCAGTCCCCTTTCGATCTGTGCCCTGCGGCTTTCAAGGAATGGGGGCAGGGACAGGGTTTTGCCCAAATTTTCCATCGACTCGTCCGTTGCAAAACCCGGACCGTCCGTGGCGATTTCGAAGAGTACGCCGTTGGGTTCGCGGAAATAAAGGCTTTTGAACCAGAAGCGGTCCACCGGGCCGCTGTTGGGAATGCGGAGTTCCTTGAGCCGTGCTGCCCAGGCATTGTAGTCAGCCGATGGAATGTTGAAGGCCACATGATGCACGGCGCCTGCGCCCTGATGGGCGGGAGGCAGGCCTGCATCGACGCGAACATGAAGTTCGGAGACGGGGCCCGTGCCATTCATTTTGAAGACGCTGGTGTTGCCGAACTCGCGGGCCTTGGTCATGTTCATAACTGTCGTGAGGACAACTTCGGTCGGCTTGAGATCAGGCACACTGAGGGTGATGGGGCCGAGGCCGCGAATCTGGTGTTCAGCAGCAATGGGGCTTTCTTCCCAGATGTGGGTTTCGCCTGTGCCATCATCATCAACAAGGCTCAGGCGCTGGCCTTCAAAATCCTCGAAATCAAGGGTGAGGCGGCCATCCCGCTCGACCACCTTGTCGGCGGTAACACCACGGGCCTTGAAATGATCGGCCCAGAACTTGAACGCCTTCTCGCCCTTGATGCGGAGGCCTGTGCGGCAAATGGAATGGGTACCGCGGCGTTCGCGGCCCACGGGCCAATCGAAGAAGGTGATGTCGGTGCCGGGTGAACCCTGCCCATCGGCATAGAACAGGTGATAGGCTGTTGTATCATCCTGGTTCACGGTTTTCTTGACCATGCGAAGGCCCAGCGTCTTGGTATAGAAATTGTGATTGCTGGGGGCATCGGCGGTGATTGCGGTGAGGTGGTGCAGGCCCTTGAGTTGCATTTTGTGTCCTATCTGTTCAGCCATTTGCTGGCGAGTGTTACGTCGTTTTGTGTGAGATTATGTCCGGTCGGAAGGGTTAGATGCTGCACATCGGCGCGCGCAGTCTTCAGCATTGTAGCCAAAAGAGCCGAATTGCTTGCCGGGATGATGGGATCGCTTGCACCCGAAATGATGAGAACCGGTTTCTGTGCAAGATCGGCTTGCGGAGGTTTTGCAAGTGGCACCATCGCACGCAGCAGAATGGCTCCGCTTAAAACTTCCGGTCTCAGCAGAAGAATGGCAGCGGCAATATTCGCACCGTTGGAAAACCCAACGGCAACGGGTTTTGCCTGCTTGTAGGTTTTGCCAGCTTCGGCGATGAAATCAGCCAATTCATGGGCGCGTTTGATGACATCCTGCTCGTCGAATACGCCTTCGGCCAGGCGCCGGAAAAACCGGGGCATGCCGTTTTCGAGAACCTTGCCACGGGGCGAAAGCAGCGAGCGATCAGGTGCTAATGCTTTGCCGAGGGACAACAGGTCATTTTCGTCCCCGCCTGTTCCGTGGAGCAGGAGAAGGGGTGCGGCAGTGGATGTGCCGGGTTCAAAACGATGGATAAATGAGAGGTCCTGAGTCATGCCCGCGAGATAATGACCTGACGCCTCGGATCAAGCAATCATTCTTAGAACTAGAGCGGATTCCGATCATGTTCGAACGTAGCCCGCTTTGCGAAAGAAGTTCCTGCATTCTTTTGCGCTGAACTGACCAACGACGCGGCCAATCCTGCGCATGAGATTTGGAACAGTACGTTCGGCCGCCTTGCGCA
>CAZAMS010000204.1:0-5855 GCA_964486305.1 uncultured Aestuariivirga sp. | reverse complement strand
TCCTGGGCAATATCCGCGAAAGCCTGCCCTTCCTGAAAAAGAAAACCGCAGCCACTTGACCTCTCGCTTCACCAGCGATCAGTTATTGGCGGGCCGGAGACTGTTTTCGGCCCCCTCTAATTTCATGCTGGGGGTTGCAGCCCTTGAGCAATTGCCTCCGGTCAAGGGCGTAGAAATTGCTTTTGCCGGCCGCTCCAATGTGGGCAAGTCATCCCTCATCAATGCCCTTACCGGGGTTCGGGAATTGGCGCGCGCCTCCAACACGCCGGGCCGCACCCGCGAGCTCAATTTTTTCAACATCGCCGATGCACTCACCCTCATTGACATGCCGGGCTATGGCTATGCCAAGGCGCCGAAGAAAGAAGTCAAGAAATGGCAATCCATGCTGCGCGGCTATTTGCGCGGAAGGCCGGGATTGACCCGGGCCTTCGTGCGGATTGACTCGCGTCATGGCGTGCTCGCAGCCGACGAGGAGATGTTTGATCTGCTGGATGAATCGGCCGTGACCTATCAGCTGGTTCTCACCAAGATTGACAAGCTGAAACCTGCCGAGATCGAAAAGGTCTATGTGGAAACCGAAGCCGCAGCGAAAAAACGCTCTGCCGCCTTTCCCCTGATCCACGCCACTTCAAGCGACAAGTTTACCGGGTTGGAAGAGCTTCGCGCTGAAATTGCCGGTCTCCTTTAACCCCAGCAAACTTCAATCTTGGCAAGCCCGGCAATTGCCCTATAAGGCGTGCCCAATGACTGCTGGGATATTCCTGCCATGACCGACATTCCTGTTCCCGAAACGGCCCGAATCCTCTCGGAAGCCTTGCCTTTTCTGCAGCGCTATGACGATCAGGTCATCGTGGTGAAATATGGCGGCCATGCCATGGTTGACCGCAAGCTGGCCCAGCAATTTGCCCGCGACATGGTCATGCTGAAGGTCTGCGGATTGAACCCCATCGTGGTCCATGGCGGCGGGCCCCAGATCAACAGGATGCTGGACAAGCTTGCGGTGAAGCCGGAGTTCCGTGAAGGGCTTCGGGTCACCGACCAGGAAACCATGGATATTGTCGAAATGGTGCTTGCGGGCTCCATCAACAAAGCCATCGTGGCTTCCATTCAGCAGGCCGGCGGCCGCGCCGTTGGCATTTCTGGCAAGGATGGCAACCTGCTGATTGCCGAGCGTTACGTGAAGCAAAAAACCGATCCCAAAACCGGCAAAGTTGAAAATATCGACTTTGGCTTTGTGGGCGAGCCGGCGCGCATCAATATCGAGATTCTCCAAACCATCATGAAGAGCGACGCCATTCCCGTGATCGCCCCCATCGGTGTGGGCTGGGATGGCGATACTTATAATGTGAATGCCGATACTGCAGCAGGCGCCATTGCCACCGCAACCCAGGCCAAGCGTCTCTTGATGTTAACCGATGTCTCGGGCGTGCTCGACAAAAACAAGCGGCTGATCAGCGAATTGAAGATTGGCGATATTCCCGATCTCATCGCCGATGGCACGATTACCGCCGGCATGATTCCAAAAGTTGAGAGTGCCGTGGCCGTGGTGGAATCAGGCGTTGAAGGCGTGATTATTCTGGATGGCCGCGTGCCCCATTCCGTGCTGCTGGAATTGCTCACCCCCCACGGCGTTGGCACCCGCGTTTCACGGACCGGTGTATGAGAGGTTTCGACCATATAGACACCTGGGTGTTTGACCTCGACAACACGCTCTATCCAGCCTCATGCCGCCTGTTTGACCAGATCGACCGCAAGATGACGGGGCTTGTATCTGAAATCCTAAAAATTGCGCCCGCCGAAGCACGCACCGTTCAGAAGGGCCTGTTTCACAAATATGGCACCACGCTGCGCGGCCTCATGGTGGAGCATGAAGTTGATCCCATCTATTTCCTGCGCCATGCCCATGACATTGATTATGCTCCCGTCCCTACCAACGTGGAACTGGATGAAGCCCTGCATGCGCTTCCCGGGCGCAAATTGATTTTCACCAATGGCACTGTTGCCCATGCCGAAAGTGTGTTGAAGCGTCTGGGAGTCACCCGCCACTTCAAGGATATTTTTGACATTGTCCATTCCGATTACATTCCAAAGCCTGAACGCGGGCCTTACGAAAAATTTATCCGCCAAACCAAAATCAGGCCTGAAACCTCCGCCATGTTTGAGGACATCGCGCGCAACCTGCAGGCCCCCCATGAGCTGGGCATGACCACGGTTCTGGTCACCTCGGACGACAATGCCGACGCCAATATTCTGAATGGCCTTGGCCGCGCCGACTATGTCCACCACGTCACCAGCGATCTCGCCGGATTTTTGAAATCCGTATCCATGAAGTTAGCGCATCATCAAGAGGGAGCCCCCCATGAAAAACATTCAAGCCATCATTGAAGCGGCCTGGGAAGCGCGCGACAAGATAACCCTGAAAACCAAGGGTCCGGTGCGCAAGGCCGTTGCCACGGCTCTGGAAATGCTCGATTCCGGTGAAGCCCGCGTGGCCGAGAAGGTGGCTGGTGCCAATGATGCGCAATGGGTGACCAACCAGTGGCTGAAAAAAGCCGTGCTCCTGTCCTTCCGCTTGAATGATATGGCCCTCACCGGCGGCGGACCCGGCAAGTCAAAATGGTGGGACAAGGTGCCTTCAAAGTTTGAAGGCTGGACCGCCAAGGACTTCAGGGCAGGGGGTTTCCGCGCCGTGCCAAATTGCATCGTGCGCCATTCCGCTTACATCGCACCGGGCGCCATTCTCATGCCGTCCTTCGTCAATCTCGGCGCCTATGTCGACAAGGGCACCATGGTTGATACCTGGGTGACCGTTGGCTCCTGCGCCCAGATCGGCAAGAATGTGCATCTCTCCGGCGGTGTTGGCATCGGCGGCGTGTTGGAGCCTATGCAGGCAGGCCCCACCATCATCGAGGACAATTGCTTCATCGGGGCGCGCTCGGAAGTTGTTGAAGGCGTGGTTGTTGGCGAAGGCTCGGTTGTTTCCATGGGCGTGTTTATCGGCCAATCCACCAAGATCATCGACCGCACCACAGGTGAAGTTTTCATGGGCCGCGTTCCGCCCTATTCCGTCGTGGTGTCTGGCTCGCTGCCGCAAAAGCCCTTTGCCGATGGCTCCCCCAGCCCGTCGCTCTACTGCGCCGTTATTGTAAAGCGCGTGGATGAAAAAACCCGCTCCAAAACCTCGATCAATGAATTGTTGAGGGATTAAAACTTCCACTTCCAGTTTAACTGATTCTCGGGGATAAAGCCTCTAGCGCGTGATCAGGTTAAGTGGGTACCGGTTAACCGTCCGATCACGCTGCCCACATTGAATCGACGATCACGTTTGTCACTTTAGGTCAATTCGACCTAAAGTGACCGTGATCTAGGGGGCTTCAACGGCGCCACGCGCGCCCGGAGGAAAGAATGGATTGGAAATATCTCTTCACCAGTTTTGAAGGCCGCATCAGTCGCCAGCCCTTCTGGCTCAGTATTCTTGCGCTGATTATTGCCCAGTGGATTGTGATCATTGTGCTGGGGTCGGTCTTGGGCACATCGATGATGGGTGGAATGGACCCCGGCATGGACTCCGAAGCGGCTGTCTCGGCAATGAACAAAGCCATGATTCCGATATGGATTGCACTCCTTGTCTTCCTCTATCCCGCCCTCGCCATCTATACCAAGCGCTGGCATGACCGCGGCAAGTCGGGCTGGTGGACGCTGATCATTCTGGTGCCGCTCATCGGCAGCATCTGGTTTCTGGTTGAATGTGGTTTCCTGCGGGGCACCGAAGGATCAAACCAGTACGGCAATGACCCGCTGGTTTGATTTTTTACATAATTAACAATACGTCCGGCCGTTCTGGCCGGACGTATTTTTTACCGTTATGCTGGTTTCCATGAAAAATACGCCAACCGACTCCGTCGCCATTCTCCAAAATCTTATCCGCTGCCGTTCCGTCACCCCCCATGAGGGTGGCGCTCTGACAGTGCTTGAAAATCTCCTGAGCAGCCATGGCTTCGTCTGCCAGCGCCTGATTTTTAAGGACAAGGACACGCCGGACGTTGAAAACCTTTTCGCCCGCATCGGAACGGCAGAACCGCATTTGTGTTTTGGCGGCCAAACCGATGGGGTGCCCGTGGGCGATGAGGCCAATTGGAAACATGAACCCTTTGGCGCCGAGATCAAGGACGGCCTGCTCTACGGCAGGGGTGCCACCGACATGAAGGGCTCCGTTGCGGCCTTTGCCGCTGCAGCGATTGATTATGTGAAGCACAGCGGCAAGCCCGCAGGCTCCATTTCATTTCTGATTACCGGCGATGAGGAAGGTCCCGCCATCAACGGCACCGTGAAGGTTCTGGAATGGATGAAGGCCAATGGCCATATTCCGGATCATTGCCTGGTGGGCGAACCGAGTTCTATGGAAAAATTGGGCGACACCATCAAGATCGGCCGCCGGGGCTCCCTGAGCTTTGATGTCACCGTGGAAGGCATCCAGGGCCATGTGGCTTACCCCAACAAAACCGATAACCCCATTCCAAAACTGTCGCGCCTGGTGGACTGGATATCCCATGCCAAGCTTGATGACGGCAATGACCATTTCGATCCCTCGACGCTCGCGGTGACAACTTTTGATGTGGGCAACCCCGCGGGCAATGTCGTGCCCGCCCGCGCCAAGGCAAAATTCAATATCCGCTACAGCACCGAACATGATTTTCAATCCCTGCGCGATTGGGCAGATGCCCAGGTTGCGGTTGTGAAAAACGAACTTGGCGGAACTTGGACTGTCAATTCTTACGAAGGGGCAGAAGCCTTCATCACTGAACCAGGCGCCTTTGTCGGCCTCGTGCAGGATGCGGTGGAACAGGAAACCGGGCTGGTGCCCAAGCTCTCGACCTCAGGCGGAACCTCGGACGCGCGCTTTATTAAGAATTATTGTCCGGTGCTGGAATTTGGCCCCACCAATGCCACCATCCATCAGGTGGACGAAAACATATCCGTTGATGAGTTGCGCGCCACGCAAATCATCTATGGCCGCATCATCGCCGCCTATTTCAATAATCAACCCTGACGAGATAAAGCCCTTCCGGCGGCGCGACTACGCCGCAGGCCGTGCGGTCTTTTGCGTCGAGCGCTGCCTTCAGGTCCTTGGCTGTCCATTTGCCTTCGCCCACCAGCTTCAATGACCCCACCATGGAGCGCACCTGGGAATGCAGGAAAGAGCGTGATTCCGTGCGGATTTCAATGAACTCGCCAAAGCGGCTGACATCGAGGCGGTCAAGGGTGCGCATGGGCGACTGCGCCTGGCACTGGCTGTCGCGAAAGGTCGAGAAATCATGGTGACCCACCAGAATTTGTGCCGCCTCATGCATGGCACCTGCGTCCAGTTCCACCGGCACAAACCAGACCTGGCCCAGATCAAGGGTTGGCGGCGCCCGGCGATTGAGAATGCGATAGAGATAATGCCGCCTGGTACCGGAAAAGCGCGCATTGAAACTGTCAGGAACCAGTTCAGCCAAAACAACGCATATTTTGTGCGGCCTCACGCCGGCATTGATCGCGTTGCGCAACACGAAGGGATCCCATTCGCGCAAAAGGTCAACGTGAGCAACTTGTCCAAGCGCATGAACGCCCGCGTCAGTGCGCCCAGCCCCCTGCACCATGACAGACTCGCCGTTGATACGGGCGATTGCCGAGGTAAGCACCCCTTGGATGGTCGTGTCATGCAGCTGAATTTGCCAGCCGTAAAATGCCGATCCATCATATTCGAGTGTCAGCCTGTAGCGCGGCATCAGGTAAACCTTGTGCCTTTGGGAACGGGAAATCCGTGCAGGAATGTGGCGGCATCCATCATGCCTTTTCCTTCCCGCTGCAGG
>CAZAMS010000203.1:0-3864 GCA_964486305.1 uncultured Aestuariivirga sp. | reverse complement strand
CTAGATCACGATGATTTTGGATTGAATCAATCCAAAATCATAAACGTGATCGAAATCAATAATCTGGAGCATGATGTTATCGCCAAATGCCTGCCCCGGACTTGATCCGGGGTCAGTCAACTTTGGCGCATCATGCTCTAGCAAAGCTTGGGAGGATGAGGGGGAACAGGTGCATAAGGATTGAGACCTGATCCCCCTCACCCTCCCATTGCTAAAGCAATGGGCCCCGCCCTCGCCCGCACAGGGCGAGGGAAAGTCAGCACTGTTGCTGCATTCAAAACTGACCGTGATCTAGGCAGCTGCCCGGGATTTCGTATCGAAGAAGAGGGCCTGGCTGACAACGGCCTTCACCATGTCAGGCATGAATGGCTTCGTAATCAGGAATGCCGGTTCGGGTTTTTCACCCGTCAGCAGGCGCTCCGGGAAAGCTGTGATGAAGATCACCGGCACTTGGAATTCGAGCAGCATCTTGTTGACGGCATCAATGCCTGAGCTGCCATCAGCCAGCTGGATATCTGCAAGCACCAGTCCAGGGCGTTTGGTTGACGCAAGCTTTATTGCTTCCTTTTCAGTACGGGCCACGCCAGTTATCCTGTGGCCAAGACTTTCCAGAAGCGCTTCCAAATCCATGGCAATGATCGGTTCATCCTCAATAATCAATACATCGGTGGCGACCTGGTCAATGATCGTTTTGGAGGCTTCGTCCAGCAGGGCCATAACTTCTGGCGGTTCCTTTGCCAGAATAATCCCGATTTCTTCCTTGGTGAAACCTTCCACCGCCATCAGCAGGAAGGCTTCCCGGGCTTGCGGGGCTATGGAGGCCAGCTGGCGTTGCGCTGAAGCTTCCCAGTCCTGGCCAATATTGGGTTTTTTGAGGTTCAGCGAGATGGACTCCCACAACCTGCAATAGCTGCGATAGAGGGAAGCCCGCATATTGGGGCCACTTTCGAACTGGGCAGGGTCTGCAATTAGCGCTTCCAGAAGGGCCGCCACATAGGCATCACCGCTGTGCTGGCTGCCGGTCAAGGCACGCGAAAACCTTCGTAAATAGGGCAAATGTGGTGCGATATTGGCTGCAAGGTTCATGATTTACCCCTCAATTTGCGTTTTGCACGACGGATTTAGGCCTTTTCAGCCGCTTCACGTCCAGCCCATTAATGTCTGGTTTGCACTTATGTTCCCGTTCTGAAAACAAATTCTTTAATAGGTAGGAACTATTCTGTCCGTTTGGCATTAATATATTGGTTCCGGAAAGCCAAAATTGCCCTGTTGGCGTTGGCAAAGTGAACCGCGCACAGTTTCAGGTGACCCATGGTTGAAGACGGCAACAAAACACCCAAAACGGCTAAACCGAACAATAAGACTGAAAAAAAGATTGAAAAAATGAACCATGCACGTACCCAGCCGGAGATCTATGATTTGATCGGCCAGCGCCTGCGCAGCTTCTATGACGAAGTTGCACAACAACCGGTTCCTGACCGGTTTGTGGATTTGCTGAATCAGCTGGAAGCGAAAAGCTCGCAAAAAAAATCGCCGTAGACTGGATTTCCATGACTCAATACGAGACAGATGCCGCATGACGAGGTCCACTGAGTTTCGCGAACAGCTGGTTGCGGCCATTCCGGGCCTGCGCGCCTTTGGGCTGTCGCTCACGGCGCGCGGCGACCGTGCCGATGACCTTGTCCAGGAAACACTTATGAAGGCGTGGAAGCACTACGACAGTTTCGAGCCTGGCACCAATATGAAGGCATGGCTCTACACTATTCTTCGCAATGAATTTTACACCCAGTTGCGCAAGCGGAAGCGAGAAGTTGAGGATGCGGACGGCATCCATTCAAGCCGGGTCGCGGTGCATGCCGAACAGGAAGGCCATCTCGACATGGCCGATTTGCGCAATGCGCTGGCAAATTTGCCGGATGACCAGCGTGAAGCGATCATTCTGGTTGGTGCCTCAGGCTTTTCCTATGAAGAGGCCGCAGAGATATGCAATGTGGCCGTAGGCACGATCAAGAGCCGTGTCAACCGCGCCCGCGCCAGGCTGGCAGTTCTCATGCATTTCGACCCTGACGAAAAATTCGGTCCCGACGCCCACGAGGAAGCAGTTCTCGGCAACGCTCACCGCGGCTAGCAGAGATCGCCATTTTTCCCGCTAACTTCAGCTGTGTTGGAAAACGCTGGCGGCGGTATTTTGTTCTATCCCGGTTCTCAAGGATTGCCGCGATCCAAAGCTGGAATTCTGACGGAACAAAACTACCTTAAAAACGTTGGTTAAATAATAAGGCGGCAGCGATTGTTCGGCCTCACAAGATGCCGCGCGGCCCAACTGAAGTTTGCGCCGATGCCAACATCAACAGCCAGGAGATTGCCATGACCGTAAAAACCCTCGACGACCTGTTTCTCGAAACTTTGAAAGTTCTCAACTATGCCGAGAAGAAGCTGGTGCAGACGCTGCCAAAAATGGCAAAAAAGGCCATGTCTCCAAGTCTCAAGGAGGCCATTGAACACCATCTCGGCGAAACCAAAAACCACGTCATGCGGCTCGAAGAAGTATTCGCAACGATGGACAGGAAGCCAGCCTCCAGGAAGTGTGAAGCTGTGGAAGGGCTTGTAAAAGAGGCCGAGGAGCTCTTGGGCGGGATCGACGATGCGCCAACTCTCGACGCGGCAATCATTTCGACAGCACAGACGGTCGAGCACTACGAAATCGCCCGCTATGGTACGCTCGTGTGCTGGGCTCGTCAGCTCGGACTGAAGGACGCGGAGTTTTTGCTTCAGAAAACCCTTGATGAAGAACAGGCGGCCGACAAAAAACTTTCCCGCCTCGCTGAGGAATATATCAACCAGAAAGCTGCCGCCTGATTGCGCTCCAGCCCGCCAGGCATAGTCACAAAAAATGACCCGTTAAAAGTGATAACTGCTTGTGATTACGTGATAAAATTGATGCCAGCGGAACCATTTTGACAGGCCCGCTTTTATTTGGGCATTATGCCAAAAACAAGGGAGTGGTATTGGACGACATACTGATGACTCCCGAGCTGCTTGAAAGCGAAAGACGGTCGCGTCTCGCTGCCGAGGCATCATTGCGCCTCGTTTCAGAACGCCTGGAAAGGGCCGAAGAAGCTGCCGGAGCACTGATCTACGATTGGGACATTGCTGCGCAAAAGATATGGCGGAGCGCCGGTCTGACGCGGGTGCTGGGATGGCCGATCGATGAGGTAGCACCCACTGTGGAAGGTTGGGCAGCACTGCTCCA
This sequence comes from uncultured Aestuariivirga sp., assembly GCA_964486305.1. Lineage (GTDB taxonomy): Bacteria > Pseudomonadota > Alphaproteobacteria > Rhizobiales > Aestuariivirgaceae > Aestuariivirga. Next base: position 611 of record CAZAMS010000203.1, on the reverse strand, counting down.
CCCGGCGGACAAGGACCGCCTCAAAGCCCTGCAGAATCCTGAGCTGCTCAAAGCTGACGACAACTATGTCATGGAATACCGCTTGCGGCACAAGGATGGCCACTATGTTTGGGTGCTGGATTCAGGCCGCGTGTTTCGTGATCAGTCGGGCCCGATCCTTCGCCAGACCGGGGTCATTATCGACATTTCCGCAAGCAAGAAAATTGCCGAGTCCCTGAGCCGTCAAACGGATTTGATTGAGCTGTCGTTCGAACCGATTTTCGTCTGGCATCCGGAGAAAGGCATCGTTGACTGGAACAGGGGGGCCGAGCAGCTCTATGGCTTCACAAGGGCCGAGGCGCTGGGCCAGGTAAGCCATAAATTGCTGCGCACGAAGCATCCAATAGATCCGGCCCACCTCATGACGCTCCTCAAAACCGTAAGAAGCTGGACCGGCGAGCTCCAGCAACGGGCCAAGGATGGCCGCAGGATTTTTGTTGAGAGCCGCCATCAGGCCATCGAAGCCGATGGTGAAATTCTAATCCTTGAAACCAACCATGACATTACCGAACGCAAACGTGCTGAAGCGGACACCGCCCGCATGGCTGCCGTTGCCGCCGCCTCCCAGGATG
>CAZAMS010000202.1:0-7163 GCA_964486305.1 uncultured Aestuariivirga sp. | reverse complement strand
AGCGGCAATCATGATGAGCCAGATCTATCACCGGGCCCGCGGGCTATTCTATCTGGTCACAGTGTCGCCAGTCCTTACTCCTGGAGTCATCATCGGTATCTCCACCGTGATCTTCTGGAAGGACATGATGGGCCTTACGGATTTCACCAAGGCCTATTTCTACAAGGGCATCATTCTTTCCATCTTTGGCCAGGCAAGCTTTGTTGCGGCTTACTGCTTGCTCATCATCATGGCGCGGCTCCAGCGCTTTGACCGCTCCCAAGAAGAGGCAGCCCTTGATCTCGGCGCCAGCTTCCCGCAGGTCTTCTGGCATATCCTGCTGCCATTCCTGAAACCGGCGATGATTTCAGCGGCGGTGATTGCCTTTCTTTCGTCGTTCGAGAACTATAACACCACGACCTTTGCCATTCTCGCCGACAAAACCCTCGTCACGGTTCTGGCAGGTGAAGTGCGCCAGGGCACAACACCGGCACTTTCGGCGCTGGCCGTCATCATCATCTCATTTTCATTGGCGGGCGCCATCATCTACGAGGTGATGAAACGTCGCGAAGAGGGGGCTGCCCAGCACGCCGCCGAACAGGCCAAGCTCGCTGATACCACCTACGTTCAACCGGCTTGATTCGAGCCCAATCATCTTTATATGCAGCAATGGTCTCTACTTTTCCTCGCCCCTTGGGGGCGAGGAAGGCGCCCAACACGCAAGTGTTGGGAAGGTGAGGGGGATCAGGTCTTGCAATTGAATCACCTGTTCCCCCTCATCCTCCCAAGCTTCGCTTGGGCCCCGCCTTCTCCCCACTGGGGAGAAGGAAATAAGGGGAATTTCGATTCAAACAAGGTTGATCACGCCCTAGCTCCAGCCGCCACGTTCGGCATCCTCTGCCATTTGTGCCGGCGCGCGATTCAAAAACGCATCGGAATGAACCGTGATCTGGTCACCCTTCAGATGCACAACCGCGTACATCGCCGGTTCATCGCTATAGATCGTGGGAACTGAACCGCCGACCAAAGGTAATTGATGGTTGAGGCCCGGCAGCGCCGAAAAGGACATGCCGCGCCATCGGCCGCTGATGGTGCGATGGGCATGGCCGAAAAAGATGTGGCGCACATTGTGCCCGGCAAGCATGTCACCAAAGCCCTCGCCATTCTCAAGCGGAATCAAATCCATCAAGGGGTGGTGAATGCTGAAGGGTTGATGATGCATGAAAATGTAAACAGGCGCTCCGTTTGCTTCCGCCAAAGCGGCTCTGAGCCACTTGCACCGCGGTTCATCATAAAGGCCAGCAGAAGAAGGGCCGCCTTTTAGCGTATCCAGGAACAGGAAGTGCTGCCCGCCTTGAATCAATCGATGCTGCACAAATCCGCCTTCATTGGGGCCGCTGAAGACATTCAGGAAGTTCGCGCGGTCATCATGATTGCCCATCATCAGGTAAACCGGAATCGGGAACTTTTTCAAACATTCCTTGAGTGCCACATAGGTCTCAACTTCCCCGCGTTCCGTCAAGTCACCTGAAATGGCACAGAACTCCGCATCTGCATGATATTTCCCAATATCAGCAAGGCAAAGTTCGAGGTTTGCGAAAGTATCATTCCCCCATAACTTTTTGCCGGGAGGCACAAGGTGAAGATCGGTAAGATGAATGAATTTCATCAGGATTTCTTTGCTTGATTTCTCAAACGCGAACCACGCAGCAATCCCGCCGCATCAACGATGGGGTAGCCCGCCGAAACAATATGTGAATTGATGCGGTGCAGGTCACGGATCATATCGACATAAAGCGCGCTGCGGCGCAGCGCCCCACGCTTGGTCTGCTTGTCGCTCTTGAAATGCTGGTCCAGCACCGTGTTCTCAAGTTTGCGGAAGGCATCCTTTTGCGCGATCAGCCGTTTCGCCCCTTCAAGGTCGGCAGAACTCAATACGCCGGTGGCCAGGCGGATGTTGCCGTGGATGATGAGGCAAAGATCATCAAGAGCTGCCTGTTCTTCAACGCTGAACTCGATGTCTTCCTTGGCTTTTGCCTTGATGCGGTCAGAGAGATTGAGATCGATAATATCGCCCGCATGTTCGAGATTGCTGACGTAGAGCGTGATTTCCAAAGCCCGCCTGGCCTCTTCCGAGGAAAGTTGGGTTTGCGTGAGGTCGACGAGGTAGGACTGGATAGCGTTTTGAAAAGTGTTCAGCCGCTCGTCCAGCGCCTTGAGAAGTTTGAGCGTTTCAGTGCTCTTCAGGCGCAAGGCAGAGAGCGCCGTTTCAAACATGCGGTTGAGCACCTCGCTCATGCGGACGGTTTCCAGAAGCGCATTCGAGAGTGCGATGGAAGGAGAGTCCAGTGATTTGACATCCAGATAGCGTGGTGCCGCAAGCTGGTCCGCATCAAGCTTTTCATCGGGCACGAGTTTTATCACCTGTTTCTCTGCCAGTTTGGTGAGGGGCAGAAAGACTATTCCGATGGCGAGATTGAATGCCGCGTGAAAGGCGAGTGCCACGGTGACGGCATCGAAGGGAACAAGTGCCGCCCATCCCGTAATGCGTTGAATGAAAGCCAGCCCAACGAAGGCTGCAATGCCGCGGCACATCAGGTTGGCGACGGGCAGCCGCCGTCCTGCCGGTGGCAAGGTGAGAGTAGACGATATTGCTGGCAACCCGCCGCCGAGATTGAGGCCAAGGATGAAGGCAAGCGCACCGCCGAGCTCAAGGCTTCCATTGGCCACAAAGGATGCAATCAACAGGATCACCGCAAGCGTCGAGTGAAATCCCCAGGCCAGAATGGCGCCGACTATGAAGGCAAGGAAGGGCTCCCGACCAATGGCCGTGAGAAGCGCATGGAAAAGGGTGGCTTCAACCAAAGGTTTCGTTGCTTCGGAAATGAGCGCCAGGGACATCAGCATCAGGCCTAGGCCGATCATGATGCGTCCGATACTATGCGGACGGAACTCACGCGACACGCTGAAGGTGACGTAGCCTGCGAAAATCAGGATGGGCGAGGCCCAAACGGCAAACGAACTTCCCGATGCAAAGAGGGCCGAGACGACGGCGGAGCCTACATCAGCGCCGAGGAGCACCGCCAGTCCGAGCGACGTGCCAATGGCACCGCTGGCAGCAATGCCCGCCACAATCAGGGTCGTCGCGGTTCCACTGCCCAATATGGCCGTTGCCGAGGCGCCTGCGAGAAATGCGGATGGCCTATTTCCCAGACGGACTTCAATGAAATGCTTGAGACGGTCGCCCCAGGCCCTCAAGACCCCGGTGCGCACCATGCGCACCCCCCAGAGAAGAAGGGCAACACCGCCAAGAAGATTAACGATAACAGCAGTGCCTGGGTTCAATTTATCTCCTAGATCACGATCACTTCAGGTCGGTTCGGCCTGAAGTGATTAACGTAAACGCATGTTAAGTGGCGCGTAATCTGACGGAAAACCGGAATCCACTTTTCCTGATTACGCGCTCGGCCATGGCAGGGACCACGTCTTCACGTTTGTGAAGAATTTCATGGCTTCCATGACGCCTTCCTTCACACCATTACCTGAGTCTTTGATCCCGCCAAAGGGCGACATCTCAATACGGTAACCCGGCACTTCCCAGATATTAACCGTACCCACATTGAGGCCCTCGATGAAGCGGGTGATGCGGGTGAGATCATTGGTGCAGACGCCCGAGGAAAGCCCGAATGGCGTGGAATTCGAAATGCGGATGACTTCGGCATCGTCGTCGGGAACACGGACAATGGGGACAATGGGACCAAAGGTTTCCTCGAATACAAGCTCAGATTTGTGCGGCACAAAATCCACGGTGATGGGCGGCAGAACGGCGCCCTTGCGGCCCGGGTTATAGAGAATTTTGGCACCTTGCTCAGCTGCCTTGTGGACCCGGGCTTCAAACACCTTGGCGGCTTCTTCGTGCACTACACACCCCAGATCCGTGCTGGGATCCATGGGATCGCCGAACTTGATTTTCTTGGCCTTCTCGAGAGCCAGCGCCACGAATTTATCGGCAACCCGTTCCTGAACCAGAATGCGCTTCACCGCCGTGCAGCGCTGGCCGGAATTTTTTGTGGCCCCCGCAACTGCCAGTTCGGCCGCCTTGTCGAGGTCACTGTCACTGAGGTCATTCAGGATAATCAACGGATCATTGCCGCCGAGCTCAAGGGCGGCCCGCTTGTAGCCGGCCTTGGCCGCAATGAGTTTTCCGACCCGCACCCCGCCTGTAAATGTAATAACCGCGATATTGGAATTGGTGACCATCTCATCGCCGATGTCGTCAGGCCAGCCGGTGACTACCTGGAACATCTCCGGCGGCAGGCCCGCATCATAGAGAATGTCAGCAAGCGCAAGCGCCGTGAGTGGCGTGAGTTCTGTAGGCTTGCACACTACGCAGTTATTCGTGGCAATGGCAGGGGCCACCTTGTGCGATACCATGTTGAGCGGGTGATTGAACGGCGTGATGGCGGAAATCACGCCTACGGGATCGCGCATGGTGAATATCTTGCGCGACTTGCCTTGGGGGGTGAGGTCACAGGAAAAAATCTGTCCGTCATCAAGAATGCAAAGCTGGGCCGCAAGCGAGAACACATCATAGGCACGTCCACACTCGTAGACCGAATCCTTCATTGAAATTCCGAGTTCGAGCGTGAGCAGATTTGCCAGCGCATCCTGGCGCTGGCGAATGAGCTCGGCCGTCTTGAACAATATCTGCTGGCGCTCATAGCGCGTGAGCTTCGGCTTGAATCCGGCGGCGATATCAAAAGCCCGCGCCGCGTGTTCAGCGCGGCCCGCCGGAACCGTGCCGATGATTTCATTGGTGAAGGGGTAGTGCACAGGCACAATCCCATCGGCGGAAACTTTCTTGCCGCCAATACGCATGCTTTCAGTGATAAGGTCGCGGGTCATGTCAGGCCTCGATAATGCAGCTGCAGCCGATGAAGAACGCATCGAAATTGCGCAGGGGTTTCGGCAGGTTTTGAACTTTACGGTTCACGATAACCGGAACCGTTTGCTCCGTAAGACCGCCATGGGAGCGCAGCGGCTCATTCAACCCGGAGAGGTCATGCTTATCGTGGCTTGTTCCAATAACCTTCGAACCTGTACTTCCTCCCGATAACACAATGATGTCGCCCATGCGATCTTCCGGCAGTTCAAACCGCGCACAGCCCTGCGCCCGGTCAAGGACGACATCAATGCCGGGCTGCATTGAAATGAACGCCGAGATGTCTTCAATCGCAGTCCCCTTCACATAGACCGTTGCAAATGAACCCAGTGCGCCGTGGTGCTGCACGTAAGGATCTGTAATGGGCAGGATGACCTTCGTTGTTCCTGCGCCAAACTTCTGGTCCATGGCATCCTGCAGATAAATCACATTGGGTTCACCATTGGCCAAATGCTTGGCCTTCATGCCGTGATCGGCCACGATCACGACAATGGCACCCTGCGCGTCCAACTGGCCGAGGTAGCCGTCCATCATCCTGTAGAAACTGTTGGCTCCCTTGGAGCCCGGCGCATATTTGTGCTGCACATAGTCGGTGGTGGAGAGGTACATGAGATCAGGCTTCATGAAGGCCAGCAGCTTGACGCCCGCCGCAAATACAAACTCCGAAAGCTCCGCCGAATAAACTTCCGGCACAGCCATCCCAACCATGTCGCAAATACCCTCGATGCCATTATCTTTCAGCGTTGCCCTGTTGGCATGCTCGGAAGAGAAGGCGACCGCGGTTCCATCAAAAGCCAAACCTTTGCCGAGCAGCAGGCGCAGCTTGTCCTTGGCAGTCACAACTGCAATCTTGGCTCCCGCCTTTTGGAATTTTTCGAAGATGGTGGGTGCCCGCAGCCATTTCGGATCATTCATCATCGTCTCAACCCTGGTAACGGGGTCAATGAAATAGTTTCCGCAAATGCCGTGAACCGCCGGCGGAGCGCCGGTCACAATCGAAAGATTATTAGGGTTTGTAAAACTTGGGACCACGCAAAGGCCGCGAGTGTTTTCGCCTTTCGCAATCATCCGTTTGAGATTGGGCATCAGCCCTTCGGCCATGGCGATTTCCATATAATCCGGCTCGCTGCCGTCACAGCAAATGACCACAAGAGGCGCTTTCGGCCAGCCATATTCCCGGCCATTTACGACAACAGATTTACTGCTTGATTTCATGTGGTTAGCATTCATTTCTGCATCTAATTCTCAAGCGGTGTGAAATCCTTCACCCCCATTCCGGCCACGACATCCCGAATGGCCTGCAGGGCGGCGGCAATGACGCGTTCATCAATCTGGCCAATGGTCCCGATGCGAAAACTGGGCCGCTTGGTCAGTTTTCCGGGATAGATCGTAAACCCGCGCACCCGCAGCGCCTCGTAAAACCGCTCAAAATGAAAATTGGGATCACTCGGGGTCAAGAAAGTCTGAATGATTGGCCCGGACACATTCTCATCCAGCAACGTCGAAAATCCAATCTCTGCCATGCCGCTGACGAGGGCCTGCGCATTGCGCGTATAGCGGAGCCCTCGGGCTTCAACACCACCCTGCTGCTCGTGTTCCTTGAGGGCCTGATCAAACGCTACAAGGGCGTGGGTCGGCGGGGTGAAGCGGAACTGTCCGTTGGTCTCAAGGCCGCGCCACTGCTCAAACAGGTCCAGCACGACGGAATGGCTGGCGCCTGCCGAAGCTTCCAGCAGGTCACGCTTCAGCACCACATAGGAAAATCCGGGAACCCCTTCGAGGCACTTGTTCGAGGAAGAAACCATCACGCCCATGTTCAAGGCCGCCATGTGGAGGGGAAGCGCCCCGAAGGACGACATTGCATCCACCATGAAGACCTTGTCGTGAAGCTTGACGGCTTGCCCAATTTCCTCGATCGGATTCACAATTCCGGACGTCGTTTCACAATGCACTATCCAGACGTGGCTGATGGACCTGTCCGCATCCAGCATGGTCACAACTTCCTCAACCGTTGGCACGGCACTGTCACCCTTGTCTATTTTGAAATAGGGCCTTCCAATGCGGTCCAGGATTTGCCCCGCCCGGTCCCCATAGGCGCCATTGGCAACAACAAGGGTCTTGCGGCGCTTGTCCGGACACAGGCTGCCAAGGGCGGCCTCAATGGCAAAGGTGCCGGACCCCTGCATAATGACGCATTCATAACTGCTGTCGCAATTGGCCAGCTGCAGAATGCGCTTGCGGA
>CAZAMS010000201.1:0-4548 GCA_964486305.1 uncultured Aestuariivirga sp. | reverse complement strand
CCAGCGCCTTGATGGATTTGTTTTTTCGAAACACTTTCAACAGTGACTTCACATAAATCCGCGTCGGTACAAGCAGCGCTTCACCTAGGGTTTTACCATTCGCAAAGGGAACAGGGGCATCATAGCCAAGCCCGCTCATCTCAACGATTTTGCGGATGAGCGAATAGCCATTGGAGTGGGGGCCCGTTGAAGCCAGTCCCAAAATCACATCGCCGGGGCCAACATCCTTTGCAGGGAGAATTCTTTTGCGCTCCACCGCACCAACAGCAAAGCCTGCAAGATCATAGTCCTTGCCGTGGTACATGCCGGGCATTTCAGCGGTTTCACCACCGATGAGGCCACAACCCGCCTGTTTGCAACCCTCGGCAATCCCGGCGATCACCGCGCGCGCCTGCGCTAGGTCAAGCTTACCCGTGGCGAAATAATCGAGAAAGAAAAGCGGCTCGGCACCTTGCACGATGAGGTCGTTCACCGACATGGCCACGAGATCAATGCCAACCCCGTGGTGCAGGCCAGTTTCAATGGCCACCCGCAATTTGGTGCCCACACCATCGTTGGCGGCAACCAGCACCGGGTCCTTGTAGCCACAGGCCTTAAGGTCAAACAGCCCGCCAAAACCGCCCAGCGCCGAATCAGTGCCTTTGCGCCGCGTGGCCTTTGCCAGGGGCTTTATGGCTTCGACCAATGCGTTCGCAGCGGAAATATCCACGCCCGCATCCGCATAGGTCATACTGTTTCGTCCCGCTTGTTTGCCGTCGCTCATGCCGCTAGTTTGCCTTATTATTCGTGCTATGGGGGCCTCTTAGAGCATGTTGCGGCAAAGTTGCAAGACTTTGCCGATAACAACATGCTTCAAGTTATTGAATTGGCGCGGTTTCTTTCCGCTCGGGTGATTTCACCCAGTGGGACAAGCGCGCTAGCCTGAGGTGGCATGTGAATAAAGCGTGATGGTGGCTAATCACCAATGGAAATGGAGCGGTTGACGGCATGATCTATCGGAGTGTGTGGCTGGTGTTGGCGGCCACGATGATCATGCTTGGCCTTGCCGTGGGTGCCCACGCCGCCGGCCCTGTCGAAACCAGCGTTTTTGCCGTGCAGAGCGTAGAAGCGGATGTGACCGACAAGGATGTCGCAACCGCCAAAAACAAGGCGCTGTACGATGTGCAGATGAAGGCGATTGTCATGCTGGCCCAAAGACTGGGCAACGAAACCTTCGCCGCCGAAATCGCCAAGCTGGAAGCCAAGGACGTATTGCCCCTGCTCAAATCCCTTTCCATTGAACAGGAGGGCACCGGCCCCGGCCACTACATCGGCAAATTCACCGTCAGGTTCATCCCGGAAAAAGTTCAAAAGCTGTTTGAAAGCTATGGCGTGACCATCGTTTCCGAACAGGCCACACCCATGCTGGTGCTGCCCATCTGGAAAACAGCGGAAGGCGCGCAGCTTTGGGAAGAAAATCTCTGGCGCACGGCTTGGCTCAATCTCCATGCCGAACAGTCGCTCGTGCCGCTCATTGTGCCCATTGGCGATATTGAAGATACGGCCGCCATCACCGCGCAGGATGTGCTTAATCTCGATCCAATAAAACTTGAGGTGCTTCGCCGCCGATATGGCACCAGAACCATATTGGTCGCCATTGCCGAACCTGCTGAAGGCAACGGCGTTCGCGCCATGATGAATGCTGAATCCGAGCTCGGCAAAATTACCTTCGACAAGATTTACACCGCCGACCCGGCCACGCTGGAAGGCTCTGCGGCGCTTGCAGCCTCACGCTTCCACGCCGTGATGGTTGACAAATACAAGTCTGACAAGGTGAAAGCCAGCGACGGACTGGCCAATGCCGACGTCTCGCGTTCAATTCCCGTATCGGTGCCTTTTTCAAGCCCTTCCGAGTGGAATGCAATTCGCTCGCGCATCCTCTCATCACCCGGTATAATTGGCGTTGATGTGTCAACCCTCGGAGGCAACGGCGCAGTGATAAGATTGATGTATGTCGGTGATTTGCAATTCGTGCAGTCATCCATGCAGGGAACGGGGCTTCAGATGTCACAAATTGGGGGGAATTGGGTTATTCAGCCCCTCTTGTAATGCCCATGAACGTTCCAAATATTATTACCATTGGCCGTATCCTGCTGGTCCCCATAACCGTGTGGCTGATCATCTCCGGCGAATTTACGCTCGCCTTCATCGCTTTTGTGGCAGCCGGCGTGAGCGATGGCGTGGATGGTTTCATCGCACGGCGTTTCAATCAGCGCTCTGAACTGGGCGCCTATCTCGATCCTGTCGCTGACAAGGCCCTGCTGGTTTCCATTTATGTATCGCTTGGGTTTTTGAAATTCCTGCCGGCCTGGCTGGTCATCCTTGTCGTAACCCGCGATGTGCTGATCGTCGGCGCTGTTGTGCTTGCCTGGGTTGTCAACAAGCCAATGGCCGTTTCCCCTTCAATGGCCAGCAAGGTGAACACGGTGGGCCAGATTGTTCTGGCTGGCTTGGTCCTAGGCCTTCTGGGCTTAAACTCAAGCCTCGATCCACTGCTGTTCGTGGGTTTTGCCCTGGTTGCGATTTTGACCTTTGGGTCTGGCGCATTATACATGCGCGACTGGCTGCTACACATGGCCAATGGCAAGCAGGAGTAAGAGCTTCGCATGACACTGCAAAAGCAAGTTACCTTCTGGGTCGTTTCATTCCTGACACTGATATTGGTTCTATGGCTGCTCAGCCCCATTCTGTTGCCATTCATTGCGGGCCTAGTGCTCGCCTATTTTCTTGATCCCGTGGCCGATGCACTGGAGCGCCTCGGCCTGCCACGCCTCGTGGCAACAGCCACAATTCTTGTGCTAAGTATCCTGTTGCTGGTGCTGATCGGGTTGCTCATCGTTCCCATTCTGGGCGATCAGATTGTGAAGTTTGCGGGCGATCTGCCCTCACTCATGCAGGCCCTGTTGGCGCGCTTCAATGAAGTTGCCCCGCAATGGGTCAAGGATGCCATCGCAAAATCCGGAACCGATATCCAGGGCTCCATTTCTGATATCGCCGGCAAGGCTGCAGGCTGGACTGCAACCCTTCTGGCCTCCATCTGGTCCGGCGGCATGGCTCTCGTCAACATCCTCTCGCTCTTGGTCGTAACCCCCATCGTCGCATTCTATCTCCTGGCCGATTGGGATCGTCTCGTAGCCAAGGTGGATAGTTGGCTGCCGCGCGACCATGCTGCTGAGATCAGAAGCATTTTCAGCGACATTGATGCAGCACTCGCTGGCTTCATCCGTGGTCAGGGCACCGTGTGCCTCTTGCTCGGGATATTCTATGCGCTGGCTCTTACTATCGCGGAATTGAAGTTCGGCCTGGCTATCGGCCTTACCGCCGGTCTCATGAGTTTCATACCTTTCGTTGGTGCCCTTGTTGGCGGCCTCATGGCGATTGGCGTGGGGCTGGTGCAATTCTGGCCCGACTTTACCAGCATCCTGATTATCATCGGCATTTTTGCAGCAGGCCAATTTCTCGAAGGCAATTTCCTCTCGCCCAAGCTGGTGGGCAGCAGCATTGGCTTGCACCCCGTGTGGCTGATGTTTGCACTCTTCGCCTTTGGCTATGTGTTTGGCTTTGTGGGGCTGTTGCTGGCTGTGCCCATGGCGGCAGCCGCGGGTGTTCTGGTGCGCTTTGCCCTCAATCAGTATCTGGCCAGCAAACTCTACCACGGTGTCCCCAGCGAAATGCCAACCCCCATAAAATCCGTGGGTCGTAAACGCGCAAAATGAAGGGCCGGGGCCGACAGCTTGTTTTGGATTTGCCTCATCGCCAAGCTTTAGGCCGCGATGACTTTCTGGTCACCAAATCCAACGCAGCAGCCGTGGCCCTGATTGACCACTGGCCCGATTGGCCGACCCATGCGGCACTGTTGATTGGCCCGCCGGGAAGCGGCAAATCCCATCTTGTGGAAGTCTGGCGGCAACGCTCGAACGCCTCCCGTGTTCGGGCCGCTGACATTGACGTTGAGGCCGCTCCGGAACTTTTAACGTCCAGCGCTGTTGCCATTGAGGATGCGGCCTCATCTCTCAATGAGCGTGGCCTTTTTCATCTCCTGAATTTGGCCAGGCAGCGGAACAGCAGCCTTTTGCTGACGGGCCGGACGCGGCCAGAACATTGGAAAATTGCACTGCCCGATCTCCTCTCAAGGTTGCGGGCAATCCCGGTTCTGGAGATACTCCCGCCCGATGATGCCCTGCTGCGCGGCGTTCTGGTGAAGCTGTTTTTTGACCGGCAGATTGCAGCGGATGAATCCACCGTCAGTTTCATGCTGACCCGGATGCCAAGGTCGCTGGGCGCCGCGCGGCTGCTTGTGGCGGAAATTGACCGCCGGGCATTGGAAGAACGGGCTGAGGTCACGCGCCCCTTCGTGGCGAGTGTTTTGGGCGATTTCACTGCACCTGAGCTGTTTGGGGATGAGGACTAGCGCTTCATTTACCTCCTGCCAATTCCACGCTTTCACCAAACTGTCATATGGGCCTATTATCCGTTGAATTTTTGAGGATTTACGATGAACGAGATGCT
>CAZAMS010000200.1:0-2796 GCA_964486305.1 uncultured Aestuariivirga sp. | reverse complement strand
CACATCAAGGTTCACCAAAAAGCGCCAACTTAATGATAACGCTGAAGATTCCCGACGTCGCGAACCGCTAGATCACCCGGAATTATCGCATATGACCCTGAGGGAACTGGCAGACCTGCCAATGCCCGCCTATACACTGGAAGCCTGCACGTGCAATGTAAGGATCATTTAGCTGGCTCTTACGCCGCCTGCAGCTTCTGTGACCGTGCAAATTCCCGGAACGAAATCAGCCGCCGCGACGTCTCATCCCACAGCGCAAGCCTGGACGATTTCACCGCCTGCCACATGGTGAGCCTTGGCGAAACGGTTTCAAGTTCCGGATTGGCGCGCAGGCATTCCCGTAATCGGTAATTCGGAATGCGGCTGCAGAGGTGGTGAATATGGTGAAGTGCTATATTACAACTGAACCAGTTAAGGATCGGCGGCATGACCAGATAGGAACTGCCTTTCAGGGCGGCGATCTTCATGTCCCATTCGTCAGCTCCTTCCCAGTGGGTTTCCTCGAACTGATGTTGCACGAAGAACAGCCAGCCGCCAATCCATGCGGCGATGAAATAAATCGGCAACAGCACCAGCAGGGTGAGCGACAGGCCAACGAGGAAAACCACCGTGCCATAGACCAGAAGCAAGACCGCATCATGGCCAATCACGCCGCGCAGGCTATCGCGCAGCGGCATGTTGGAGCCGATGGCGAGGCGTTGCAGCACCAGGAAAAAGATTGGAGGGCCTAGGACCAGAACGATCAGCGGATTGCGGTAAAGCCGGTAGCGCAGTCGCCCCCAGCTACTGAGCTGGCTGTATTCCCTCACCGTCATGGTTTCAATGTCGCCAAAGCCGCGCTTGTCCAGATTGCCCGACAGCGCATGGTGGAGTGCGTGCGATCGCCGCCAATGGTCATAGGGCGTAAAGGTCAAGACACTGATCAGCCGCCCGAACCTTTCGTTGGTGGGCCGCGATGGAAACAGCGAGCCATGGCCGCAGTCATGCTGGAGCGCAAAGAAGCGGGTGAGCAGGGCCCCGGTTGGAATGGCCAGCAGCAGGGTGATCCAATAGGCCTGGGGTGCCACCAGGAACATGGCAGCAACAAGTACGAAAAAGGGAATGGCGGTTGTCACCAGCTGGATGGCAGCACTGCGGTTATTGGCGTCGCGGTAGAGGTTGCAATGGGCCGTCAGGCGTTTGGCCTGTTGCCGCAGTTCCGCAGAAAACTGCGTTTCATTCAGAATATCCAAGTAGGTCCCCAGTGCATTATTTGATTCTTGGACCTAGGTCTACATGGTTCGCGGGCGTTCGTCTTCAGTTATTAAATTACAAATTGCTGGGGGAAATCAAACCGCCTGTCCGGCACACCAGCCGCTGGCCCAGGCCCATTGGAAATTATAGCCGCCAAGCCAGCCTGTGACATCAACGGCTTCCCCGATGGCATAAAGGCCCGGCACCGCTTTGGCTTCCATGGTTTTGGACGAAAGCTCATTGGTATCAATGCCGCCCGCGGTGACTTCGGCCTTGGCGAAACCCTCGGAGCCATCGGGTGTGATTGCCCAATTCTTGAGCCTGGCAGCAAGTGCTGGCAAATCGGTGGGTGCCATGGCCTGAGTTAGCCGCTGCGGCAGGAGCTCGGCAAGAATGGTTTTAAGCTCGGCCTTCGGCCGCGCGTGCTTTCGCTCCTTGAGGAACTTGAGGGCGTCAAGGCCGGGGGCAAGATCAAGGCCCAGCGACTGGCCCTCGCGCCAGTAGGATGAGATCTGCAGGATTGCCGGACCGGACAGGCCACGGTGGGTGAAGAGAATATTTTCCCTGAAGGACGCCGTGCCGCATGAGGCAATTGCCGGGAGCGAAACACCCGACAGAGTCTTGTAAAACTCTACCTCGTTCGGGGCTGCTTTCAAGGGAACAAGGGCAGGGCGCGGAGTAATGACCTTGAGGCCAAATTTTTTGGCGATATCGTAGGACAATCCCGTGGCCCCCATTTTGGGAATGGAGAGTCCACCGGTTGCCAGCACGAGAGCCGGACTTGTGAATGTCTCGCCCTGCGTCTCAATCGTGAAGCAATCGGATTTTCGAATGTCGGTGACTTTCGCGCTGAGCTTCACCTGAACCTGTGAGGCGGCGCATTCCGCCAGCAGCATGGCCACAACCTGCCGGGCCGAACCATCACAGAAAAGTTGGCCAAGGGTTTTTTCATGCCATGCGATATTGTGCTTGGCCATCAGGGCCAGAAAGTCAGCGGGCGTGTACCGGCTCAACGCGCTGCGGCAGAAATGCGGATTTTCGGAGAGGAAGTTTTGCGGCGACGTGCCGCTGTTGGTGAAATTGCAGCGCCCGCCGCCGGAGATCAGAATCTTCGCACCCACGTGCGTGTTATGGTCGAGAAGCGCCACCCGCTTGGCCCTCGCGCCTGCCGCCATGGCACACATGAGACCTGCGGCACCAGAACCCAGAACAACAACATCATGTGAAGACATTGCCGCTGGCTAGCATGCCCGCGCCTAAATTTGCAAATGAAGGCTTAGCCGGTAATCGCGATCAGCTTGCGCTGGCTTTCTGATTGCACGGTCTGCGCCGCAATGACTTCGCCACGGGGGCCTGTCAGTACGCGCCTTGCCGGGAAGGTGATCAACACTTCGGTGCCTTCGCCCAGCTTGCTGTTGATGGTGACATCGCCGCCGTGCAGGTCCATCAGGCCCTTCACAATGGGAAGGCCGAGGCCTGCGCCATCAATTGCGTCCTTGGTTGCCATTGCGCCGCGCGAAAATGACTCAAGCGCGGTATTAATCTCGTGGGCCGGAATGCCGG
>CAZAMS010000199.1:0-2003 GCA_964486305.1 uncultured Aestuariivirga sp. | reverse complement strand
GGTCAGGTCACTGATGAGTGCCACCACAAGGCCCACCAGCGTGAAGATGTAGAGATTTGCAAAGACAATGGGGTAATCTCGGTCAAGCGCTGCCTTGTAGGTGAGATAGCCCAGGCCATCGAGTGAGAAAACCGTTTCAATAAGCAGGGATCCGGCAAAAAATGCTCCCAGAAAGGCCCCGGGAAATCCGGAAATCACCAGAAGCATGGCATTGCGAAACACATGGCCATAAAGCACTTGGGACTCGCTCAGTCCCTTGGCGCGGGCTGTCACCACATATTGCTTGCGAATTTCATCGAGGAAGGAATTTTTGGTCAACAGCGTCATGGTGGCAAAGCCGCCGATTCCGAGAGCGAATAATGGCAAAGCCATATGCCATGCGTAGTCGGCAATCTTTCCGAACCAGCTCAATTCACTGAAATTGTCTGATGTGAGGCCACGAAGAGGGAACCAGCTGTAATAGCTGCCGCCGGCAAAGAGCACGATGAGCAGGATCGCCAGAATGAAGCTTGGTATGGCATAGCCCACAATGATGACAGCCGAGGTCCATATATCGAATTTTGATCCCGCATGCACCGCTTTGCGAATGCCAAGCGGAATGGAAACGAGATAGGTGATAAGCGTCAGCCACAGTCCCAATGAGATTGATACCGGCATTTTTTCAATCATGAGGTCGACAACATCGCGGTCTCTGAAATAGCTCTTGCCGAAATTGAAGGTCAGGTAGTTGCCGACCATCAGCAGAAAACGCTCATGCACCGGCTTGTCAAAACCGAATTGCTTTTCCAGCGACTTTATGAATTCCGGATCCAGCCCCTGCGCACCCTTATATTTGATGCCGCTATCACTTCCCACTTGTGATTGTTCGTTGCCGCCCGCTTCATTGCCGGAATTGCCGCTGATGCGCGCCGTGGCGTCTGTATCGGTTCCCTGCATTTTGGCGATGACTTGCTCAATGGGTCCACCCGGCACGAATTGAATAACAGTAAAAGTCATCAGCATGATGCCGAGAAGTGTCGGGATCATCAGCAATATGCGTTTCAGGATGTAGGCGCCCATGATGAGTATCAGTTTCCTTTGGTCGGGTCATACCACCATGTATCGACAATACCACGGTCATATTTGGGTTTTACCGCGGGCCAGCCGAAACGGTCCCAATGCGCGATCCAATGGCTGCCCTTGTGCCAGTTGGGTACCCAGAAATGTTCGGCGCGGAGAACACGGTCAAGGGCGCGGCCGGCGATATCAAGCTGCTTGCGGCTGTCGGCGGAAACGACTTGCTCGATCAGCGAATCGATGGCGGGGCTTTTGACACCGGAGATGTTGAAACTTCCCGGCGCATTGGCGGAAGCAGTTCCAAAGAAAACCCGAAGATCGGTGCCTGGTGTCACGCCGGAGGCAAAGCGGCTGGAGAGGATGTCATAGTTAAAGGACTCGCGGCGCGATTGGTACTGCGCATCATCGATGATGCGGATGCTGGCATCAACGCCGAGGAGTTTCAGGTTTTTCACATAAGGCGCGAGGATGCGTTCGAAGTTGGGGCTCTCGATGAGGAATTCAGCGGAAAGGGTTTCGCCCTGGGCGTTCTTGCGCAGACCATTGTCATTGGCCCAGCCCGCCTGATCGAGAAGCTCGGAGGCCTGGCGCAAGAGCTTTCGGTCCTGGCCGGAACCGTCGCTGACCGGGGGTAGTTCGGGCGCTGAAAAAACTTCCAGTCGCAGCTTGCCGCGCATCGGCTCAAGGATGGCGAGTTCATCGCCGGGCGGCGGACCTTTGGCTTTCAGTGGTGACGCTTCAAAGAAGCTCGCAGTGCGTTCATAGAAACCGTAGAACAAGTTCCTGTTGGTCCATTCGAAATCAAACGCCAGGTTGAAGGCGCGGCGCACTCGGATGTCCTGGAATTTTTCACGCCGCAGATTGAAGAAATAACCTTGTGCACCCGACGGCGTTTCATCGGGCAGCACGGTTTGCTTGACGCGGCCTTCCTTCAGTGCCGGGAAATC
>CAZAMS010000198.1:0-20421 GCA_964486305.1 uncultured Aestuariivirga sp. | reverse complement strand
GTGGCATCGGGCATTCCGTGGGCGTCACCATTTGCCATATTATTCATCTGTTCATTCTTCTCTTCCGGGCGTGTCATGGAATGCTCTGGGTTCTAAACGGTTCAAGGAGGGGCTGCAAGTTCTAGACACGGGGCAAACTAGCAGAAACCGCTGGCCCGCAATGTGTCGTAGGCATGGATCACCGCTTTCAGGGTGTCTTCGTTCTCGCGTGAGCCGCCGTTGGCGTCGGGATGGAGACGTTTCACCAGGATCTTGTACTGGGACTTGGCTTTTTCTGCCGTGGCATTCTCATCCAACCCCAGGGTATTCAGCGCCTTGATTTCATTCTTGCGCAAGGCGCGGCCCAATTTGGGATTAATATTCTCGGCTGTTTGGGTGAACATGGCATAAGGGTCGTTCACATTCCGGGCCTTGCGGCGCATGCCATTGATATTGGCATAGGCATTCTGGCCCAATTTCCAGGTGGGACGGTGGCCGGTTTGGGCATCCTTCTGGAAGCCCGCCACGGCGTCATCCTTCATGCCGTCAAAGTAATTATAGGTCTTGTTGTACTCCTGCACATGCTGGGTGCAGTAGTTATGGAACTGGCCTTCGGCGCCACGGCCCTTGGGGGCCTTGTGGCGTGACGGTTTCTCGCAGCCTGGCCATTCGCACAGGATTGGGGCCGGCGGTTCCTTCTTGTTCGGGCCGGTTTTGATGCGAATCTTGTCGAAATATTTTGAATCAAGTTTCATGCGGCATGATTATGGGGATATGAAGCGAAAGTCGCAACCCTGAACCGCACTGGACGCAAAATGATTTTAGGATTGGTTGGAAAATCACTGGAGGCCAAGCTGCAGGCGGCGTTTGCGCCCATTTCCTTGCAAGTTATTGATGAATCGTTCCAGCATCAGGGGCATGCGGGGGCACGGCCTGACGGGGAAAGCCATTTCCGGGTTAAAATAGTCGCTGCGGCGTTCAAAGGCAAATCACGGGTTGAGCAGCACCGCATGATTAACCAAGTTTTGGCGCTCGAACTGAACGAACGGGTGCATGCGCTGGCGATTGAGGCTTCCGCGCCGAAAGACTAATTCTGGCTGTTTTTGAGGCGCTGCTCAAAGGCCTCCAAGCTGTCGCCTGTCTCGGCGCGTTTATGAAAATACACCTGGCGGGCAAACCAGTTCATGGCGGGTGTTCCAATCATCAAATCATAGAGCCAATTCGGTGGGCCGATGTCCATGATTTTGCGAAGGGCTCGCTTCTTCGTGAAGGAGGGAAGTTCAGTGGCTAGAATCTTTTCAGGCGGTGGTCCATGACGCAGGAGATGATCAGCGATGAGTTGACCGGCCCGGCGGCCATAACGAAATGCCAGCCTGATGCCGCCGCCCGTTAGAGGGGAAACATGACCTGCCGCATCGCCAATGAGCAAGACATTGGGTGCTGAAAATTTTTTCACTGGGCCACCGCAGGGAATAAGGCCACTGCGACGCTCCTTGACCGTCGCGGAGGAAAATCCAAATATGGAGTCCTTGTGGCTGAGAAATGCCTTGAGGTCGGGCTTGGCATTTGAATTGGTTGCAAGGCCGACCTGAAAAAATCCAGGCGCCGGCGCCACCCAGGCAAGATAGCCGCGGGCCAGCCGTGTATCCAGAAAACAATGCAGCAATTCGGGATCGGCCTTCGGCAGGTCCTGATATTCAATTTCGAGACCAGTTAAAAATTTTTCATTGCGTCCGAGATTAAAAAGTCTGGCCACGGTTGAACGGGCACCATCGGCACCCACGAGATAATGTGTTTTGATATTGAATTGGGGTAAGACAATTCTGTCGGCCTCACGCAAGGCAACTTCAATTTTTCTGTGGCAAATGATTTCAGCACCTGCGTGGCGTGCCTCGTCAGCCAACCAACGAATAAGACCTGCCGTATCTGTCGTGAGAAAGAAATAGCCTGGTGCCCGCAAATCGATTGATTTGAGAGAGGGAGAGTAGAGTCTCACGCCTTGAATGGCGCGCGAGAATTTTGCAGGTGTATCGACTTCTTCGGCGGCTTCCTTCACCAATATGCCGGTTGTATGAATGCGCGCACCTGGATCTGATTTGGATTCAATGACGACAACCTTGAGGCCGCGGAGGGCTGCAGACCGCGCACAAATGAGGCCAGCGAAACTTGCACCAACAATGACGAGATCGACCTCTCGAGTGGTCATACTATCCAAGGTTTTCCGGGGTTAGCTTAACGGATGTTACCTGGTGCTTACGTTTTTTGAGAACCTCCAGGCGGAAGCCGTGAAAATTGAAAACCTGGCCTACGTCCGGAATCATGCGGGCGTCATGGATGACGAGGCCGGCTATTGTTGTCGCTTCCTCGTCTGGAAGATTCCAGTTAAAGGCGCGATTGAGATCACGCAGGGGCACGGTACCTTCAACGATGTAGGAACCATCTTCCTGTTGCTTGATGCCGGAGGTGACGATGTCGTGCTCGTCTTTAATATCTCCGATAATTTCTTCGATAATATCTTCCAGGGTAATGAGGCCCTGCACCTCACCGTATTCATCAACAACGATGGCAAAGTGGGTTTTGCGTCTGAGGAATGCCTTGAGCTGGTCAGCGAGAGGACGCGTATCGGGCACAAACCATGCGGGGCCCATAACATCCTCGATTTTAATTCTCGTGGAGTCCCCATCGTTCTCCTGCAGAGAGGCGAAGAGATTCTTGGCATGCAGAATTCCGACAATGTTGTCCTGCTTGTCTTTCCATACTGGAAAACGCGTGTGACCGGATTTCAGAACCTGCTTGACGATTTTTTCGGTCGCATCGGATGCGTCGATAGATACCATTTTGGTACGGTGGATCATGGCGTCCAGGACTTCCAGGTCCTGAAGGTCAAGAATGCCGCCCAGCATGTTGCGATCTTGGCTGATGAAGCTTCCTTCGTTGTAATGGAGATCAATGGTGCCACGCAGTTCATCATGGGCGGACAGGATGTCGTTCACATTGGAGACGTTTGCGCCAAAAACCGCGAGAATTTTTTTCACGACATATTCAACGGCGATAACCACGGGGCCGAAGACAGCCACAAGCACGCGCATAATGGGCGCAACTGCAAGCGCTACCCTGTCGGGATAGGCGATGGCATAGGTCTTGGGCATGACCTCACCGAAGATCAGCACAAGGACGGTCATGACTGCGGAGGCGATGACAGCACCACTGTCGCCGAATGTTTTGATGAGGATCGCAGTGGCGACGGCAGATGCCGTGATGTTGGCGACATTGATGCCGAGCAGAATTGCGCCGATGAGGCGCTCGCGGGTTTTGGTCAGATTCAACACGAGCGTGGCGCGCCAGTTTCCCCGGCGTTCCAGTTCTGTCAGGCGGGCTCTGGACGTTGCCGTCATTCCTGTTTCAGCGCTGGAAAAGAATGCAGATATGAGGAGCAGCAGAAAGATTGTGACAACTGCCATACCAATATCGAAACTCATTTTCTTTTTAAGTCCTCCGCCAGAAAATCAACTATTGTCGAATCAGGTACATTCTTGGCGATGAAAGTTTTGCCAATCGCGCGCGCCAGAATAAATGTGAGCTTACCACTTTCAGCTTTCTTGTCCTGCCGCATTATGGCAACGAGATCGGCAATAGGCGGAAGTGATCCCTCAATATCGCTGATATGGGTGGGAAGGCCAACGCTTTTTAAGTGTTTGGCAACCCTGTCGGCGGTGCCCGGCTTGCAATGCTTTAGGCGCTCGGAGAAGCGAAAGGCCTGAACCATGCCGATGGCAACCCCTTCGCCGTGCAAGAGGCGGTTGCCATAGCCCGTGGCGGATTCAAGGGCGTGGCCAAAGGTGTGGCCAAGGTTGAGAAGGGCGCGAACGCCTTGTTCGGTTTCATCTTCGGCTACAATGGCGGCTTTGGCGCTGCAGCTCTCGTGAATGGCGTGTACGCGGGCCTGAGCGTCACCACGCATCAAGAGATCGGCGTTGGTTTCCAGCCATTCAAAAAATGAAAAATTGCCCAAGAGGCCATATTTTACCACTTCGGCGTAGCCCGCAGCCAGTTCGCGGCGGGGCAATGTTTCAAGCAGGCTGGTATCGGCCAAAACCTTCACGGGTTGCAGAAAAGCGCCAATGAGGTTTTTGCCATGGGAGGTGTTAATGCCGGTCTTGCCTCCGACGGAAGAATCAACCTGGGCCAGAAGCGTGGTCGGAATCTGGATGAAGTCAACACCGCGCCTGAGGATTGCTGCTGCGAAGCCTGCGAGATCGCCAATCACACCGCCGCCGAAAGCAATAATGGTGTCGCGCCGTTCAACGCCTGCCGTCAATAGTTTTTCGCACAAGTCAGCCAGTGCGGCGAAGCTTTTAGTTTTTTCACCTGCGGGCAGAATGATGGAAACGGATCTGATGCCCGCTTCTGCTAACGACGCTTCCAGTGTCTTGAGATGATGGCGCGCCACGTTTTCATCGGTGATGATAGCAGTGAACGGTCGCTTCAGAAGCGGAGCAATGTGGAGGCCTGTTTCCTGCACCAGGTTTTCTCCGATCTGAATATCATAGGACCTGTGCCCGAGATTAACTGAGACACTGTCACGGCGCTTGTCGTTAATGTGCGGCATTGGTTGACCGCTCCCAACCCGGCCATTTGGCCAGAATCTTGATGACTTCGTTGACCATTTGCGTGTGCTGCACATCCCTGCTTTCGACTGTTACATCGGCTTTGGCATAGACGGGATAGCGTTGGTCCATCAATTTTTGCATTACAGCCTCGGGGTCGTCAGTTTGCAACAAGGGGCGATCAGCGCGTTTCATCACACGTTTCATAAGCAGGGACAGATCCGCCTTAAGCCAGACAGAAATGCCATGGGCATTAATATTCTGGCGGGTTTCCTCGTTGATAAAGGCACCGCCTCCGGTGGACAAAACCTGCGCCCCGTTCTCGATGAGACGCGAGATCACACGGCGTTCACCTTCGCGGAAATAGGCTTCGCCATGATCGTTAAAAATTTCAGGGATGGTCTTGTCGGCGGCAACCTCGATTTCATGGTCGGCATCAACAAAGGGAATTCCAAGCTTTTCAGCCAGCCTGCGGCCAATGCTTGATTTGCCAGCCCCCATGAGGCCGACAAGCACAATCGGGCGATTTCCGAGCTTTTCGCGGATATCTTCTATCTCCTTTGAGAGAGAACGCCGTGCCATAAGTTCCATTCCTCGTGTTGCGGAGCTTTTAGAACGGCGGAGGCCGATGCGCCAAGGCCTTTGATTGGGTAGCCATTTCATGGCATCTGGGATAGATTGCCGACTGATTTGGAGATTAACGCGTGCCTGACAGCCTTCGATTCCTGTTTGTTGTTCTCATATTGGCTGGTGCTGTTTACGGAGCCGTATGGGGGCTGGCGAATTTTCCACCCGAGCAGTCGGAAGTTGTGAAGTCCTTACCCCATGAAAAACTCAGGCAAAGATAAAATACCAAAAACTTCGACGCAAAACCGGCATGTGGACCGGTTTCTTGAGATGATGAGTGCCGAGCGCGGGGCTGCGGAAAATTCCCTGCAGGCCTATGGGCGCGATCTCACGCATTACGTGGTATTCCTCGAAGAACGTGGCGTTGCGCTCCTATCAGCCTCGAGCGACGATATTCGTGCCTATTTGGCAAGTCTGGAGAAACGGGGGTTTGCCCGCACAACATCGGCCCGGCGGCTTTCGGCGGTTCGCCAGTTTCACCAGTTTATGCATGTTGAAGGCACCGTGAACACAAATCCTGCTGCCATCGTGGAAAGCCCAAAGGCAGGCCGGCCCTTGCCCAAAACGCTTTCGATCCAGGACATTGACCTGTTGCTGGCCGAGGCGCGCGAACGGGTTTCACGAGCCGAAGGCAAGGCGCGTTTCAAGGCAGAACGGCTCCATTGCCTACTGGAATTATTGGCGGCGACAGGCCTTCGCGTTTCTGAACTCGTGGGGCTCACGGTTCGGGCGGTAACTTCTGATGACGCCTTTTTGGCGATCCGCGGCAAGGGCGGACGTGAGCGACTTGTACCGATTTCTGATCAGGCCAGGAAGGTACTTAAGGACTATCTCAAAACTCTTGGGGCTGAAACAAAGTGGCTGTTTCCTTCCCATGGGGCGAGCGGCTGCCTCACGCGCCAGCATTTTGCCCTTGAACTGAAGGCGCTGGCAACAGCTTGCGGCCTTGATGTGAGTAAGATTTCCCCCCACGTGCTGCGCCATGCCTTTGCCAGTTATCTGTTGGAGTGCGGGGCAGATTTGCGTGCCGTTCAACAAATGCTGGGGCATGCGGATATTTCAACTACACAGATCTACACCCACGTCCAGGCAGGGCGCCTGCAAGCGGTGGTGGAAAGCCATCACCCTTTAGCTAAGAAAAGTTGACTTTATGGCGTCTGGCGGCCACATCTGGCGCGAAACAAAAGCCAATTTATTCAACTTCCTTTGAGGCTCTATGCATTCCTATTTGGACTTTGAAACGTCTGTTGCCGAACTTGAAGGAAAAATCGCCGAGCTGCGGGCCCTCGCCGCCGGAGATTCCACCGTTTCAATTGCCGATGAAGTGAAGGCTCTTGAAAAAAAAGCCTCCAAAAGCCTGGCTGATCTCTATGTGAATTTGACGCCCTGGCAAAAAACCCAAGTGGCGCGGCATCCGGACCGGCCCCATGCCCTGGCCTATATTGACGGATTGATTACCGATTTTGTGCCCATGGCGGGTGACCGGAAATTTGCCGAGGACTATGCCGTTGTTGGCGGGCTTGGACGGTTTCGCGGGTCATCAGTTGTGGTGATTGGTCAGGAAAAAGGGGCTGATACGCAAGCGCGCCTCAAGCATAATTTCGGCATGGCGCGCCCGGAGGGCTATCGCAAGGCCGTACGACTAATGGAATTGGCCGAACGTTTTAGTATTCCGGTAATCACGTTTGTGGATACGGCAGGGGCCTATCCCGGCATTGATGCGGAAGAGCGCGGCCAGGCGGAAGCCATTGCCCGCTCCACCGATTGTTGCATGGGACTTGGCGTGCCGCTGGTCTCCCTGATTATCGGCGAGGGCGGTTCCGGGGGGGCGATTGCCATTGCAACGGGCAACAGCGTGCTGATGATGGAACATGCGATCTATAGCGTGATTTCGCCGGAAGGGGCGGCCAGCATTTTATGGCGTGACGCGGGACGGGCGAAGGATGCGGCGGCGGCCCTGAAGATCACGGCGCAGGATTTGAAAAAACTTGGGGTAATTGATGATATCGTTAATGAACCGTTAGGAGGCGCGCACCGGCAGCCTGAGCAGGCTATTTCTTCAGCAGGCGAGATGATTGCACGGATACTGGAGGCATTTGCTGGCGTGTCGCCGGACGTGCTGCGGACACAGAGGCGTGAGAAGTTTCTGGCAATTGGCCGCGGAATTTAGGAAATATGGTTCATTATTCGTGAATGATTGCCAAGGGGCCGGCGATGTCGTCAAAAAAGGCCCACTAACACGTCAAACATCGTTGATTGAACAGTTGACGCGAGCGTACTCAGCACAGGTATCAACATAAGTCCCATGGCAGCTGCAATGAGGCCATACTCAATTGCGGTAGCCCCGCTGCTGTCGCGTAAGAAAAGCTTTGCTAGACACTTCGCGGTTTTCATTATGGCAACCCTGCACAAAATAGCTTCCGGTATTGCTCTACACCATAGTCCAGACCTATTTTCAGAGTGTTAATCTATTGTGTTCTTTTGTATTAATCTCTTGTTTTAGCGGTATGTTATGGTGATAAAATGACTTTGTCCCTGTCGCGACGGGCGCTCTTGCAAAGTTTTTGCGCTCTGCCTCTTGGGGCACGACTTGCCCAAGCGCAATCGCCCGCCGAACTCCTGGTAGCTTCACGAATTATTGAGGTTAATGGCCGCGCCGCGAAAGTTTTTAACATTGTGAACAGCCGAGGTGGGCGGGGGCTTTCCCTGATGCTGGGGGAGCGCTTTCAGGCGCGGGTCAAAAACGGGTTGGCTGATGAAACACTTTTGCATTGGCATGGATTGAATCCGCCTTCCGCCCAGGATGGTGTTCCGATGCTGTCGCAGGAACCACTGAAACCCGGTGAGTCCTTTGACTATGATTTTGTGAACACACGCTCTGGCACCCATTGGATGCATTCCCATTTTGGATTGCAGGAACAGCAGTTTCTGGCTGCACCATTGATTGTGCGCGAAACGGCTGTTCCCCTGTTTGATGAACAGGAACATGTGGTGATGCTCCATGATTTCAGTTTTCGCGATCCGCAGGAAATTATGGCAGAGTTGAAAGTCGGCGGCGGGCATGCAGGCCATGCGATGGCTGGCATGAAAACTGGCATGCTCAATGACATCGCCTATGATGCGTATCTGGCTAATGACCAAACCCCTGCGGACCCGGAAGTGGTACGGGTCGGCAAGGCCACGCAAATCCGCTTGCGGATCATCAATGGGGCGGCGGCCTCCAACATGTGGATCGACTTAGGTGCACTTGCGGGTGAATTGATCGCGGTCGATGGCAACGCGATTTATCCCTTGAAGGGTTCCTTGTTTCCCTTGGCCATCGCGCAAAGGGCAGATATTCGCGTGAAACTGCCTGATGCCACGGGTGCTTGGCCCATTCTATTCAGGCCGGAAGGATTGGGCGCACGTACCGGCATATACCTCGCAACACAGGGCGCCGACATTTCCAGACTTTCCGCCGAAAGCGATGTGGCGCCCGAACTGGACTTGGCACAGGAAATGAAACTGCGATCGGTTGCCGTGCTTCCTTCCGAACCAGTCACCCGCACGGAAATTCTTGATCTGACCAGCAGGGGCACCGATTATCTCTGGGGCCTCAATGGCAAATCATCAATGCATGATACTATTTTTACGGTTCGCGAAAATGAACGCATCGAGGTTGTCATGCGAAACCGGACGGGGATGGCGCATCCCATGCATCTGCATGGGCATTACTTCAAGGTTGTGGCGATCAATGGTGTGGTTATAGAAGGCGCATTGCGTGACACTGTGCTGGTTCCGCCTTCAACGTCCGTCACCATCAGATTTGCTGCTGACAATCCCGGAAACTGGGCCTTTCACTGCCACCATCTCTACCATATGAATGCGGGCATGATGGGGGCCATCAGATATTCCAACGCGGCCTAGTGTTCTAGGCAAAACTGCCGTGGCAATGCTTGTATTTTTTTCCTGATCCGCAGGGGCAGGGTTCATTGCGCGCAACTTTGCCCCAGGTCTCCGGCCGTTTGGGGTCAGCCTTCTTGGTGGCCGTGGCTGTTGCCTGGGCAAACGTCGGGAAACCCTCTCCCACATCATCCTCACCTGAGGTGGCGTCGATGTGATGGGCTTCCATGAAGGGCAGATCATCCTCTTCGGGCAACATGCCATCGGGCGCCTGCGACTGGATTTCCACACGCATGACCTGGGCAGTGGAGATTTCACGCAGCTTAGAGATCATCGCCTCAAAGAGATTGAAGCCTTCGGTCTTGTACTCATTGAGCGGGTCGCGCTGGCCGTAACCGCGCAAGTGAATGACCTGGCGCAACTGTTCAACGGTTACGATGTGGTCACGCCAGAGCTGATCGAGGGTTTGCAGAACAATGGCTTTTTCAACCTGCTGCATGATGGCGGGCGTGAACTTCTCCCGTTTGGCCTGATAAAGCTCGTCGGCTGCCTTCGTGACGCGTTCGCGAATCTCTTCGTCGGCAATGCCTTCCTCCTTGGCCCAATCCTCGATGGGGAAATCGATTGCCACGATTTCGCGCAGGCGCTGGCGAAGCTCGGTGGTTTCCCACTGTTCCGCATAGGAGTTGTCGGGAATATGTTTTGAAATGAAATCATCGATAATCTGATGGCGCATGTCGTCCACGGTTTCGGACACGTCTTCACCCTTCATGATACCGATGCGCTGTTCAAAGATCACCTTGCGCTGGTCGTTCATGACGTTATCGAATTTCAGGAGGTTCTTGCGGATGTCGAAGTTTCTGGCTTCAACTTTCTGCTGGGCCTTTTCAAGCGCCTTGTTGATCCAGGAATGGACAATGGCTTCACCTTCCTTGAGACCCAGTTTCTGCAACATGGAATCCATGCGCTCGGAACCAAAGATGCGCATCAGATCGTCTTCAAGGGAAAGGTAGAACCTGGAGCGCCCGGGATCGCCCTGGCGGCCGGAACGACCGCGCAGCTGGTTATCAATACGGCGGCTTTCATGGCGTTCGGTGCCGATGACGAAAAGACCGCCGGCGGCGATGACCTTTTGCTTGTTGGCTTCAATTTCCTCAGCGATGGCGGCAATGCGCTTGTTGCGCTCTGCCCCTTCTGGAACATCAGCCAAATCCGTCGCGGTGCGCATGTCGAGATTGCCGCCGAGCTTGATGTCGGTGCCGCGGCCGGCCATGTTGGTGGCAATGGTCACGGCTCCGGCAATGCCGGCTTGCGCAATGATGGCTGCTTCCTGTTCGTGATAGCGCGCATTCAAAACATTATGCGGCACGCCCATTGACTTAAGCATGGCGGCAAGGGTTTCGGATTTCTCGATTGATGTTGTGCCTACCAGAACCGGTTGGCTACGCTCTCGCGCATCCTTGATGGTTTCGATGATGGAGGCATATTTTTCACGTGCCGTGCGATAGACTTCATCATCTTCATCTTTGCGGTCCACGGGCACATTGGTTGGGACCTCGATGACTTCGAGTTTGTAGATATCCATGAATTCGTCGGCTTCAGTCGAAGCGGTGCCGGTCATGCCTGCCAGTTTCTTGTAAAGCCTGAAATAATTCTGGAAGGTAATGGAGGCAAGCGTCACGTTTTCCGGCTGAATGGCTGTGTGTTCCTTGGCCTCCAGGGCCTGGTGCAGGCCTTCGGAATAGCGCCGTCCCGGCATCATGCGTCCGGTGAATTCATCGATGATGATGACCTGGTCGTCCTTGACGATATAATCCTTGTCGCGCTGGAACAGCTTGTGGGCGCGCAGCGCCTGTTGCACATGGTGGACAATGGTGACGTTTTCGGCGTCGTAAAGATTGTCGCCCTTCAGCATGCCTGCGGCACCCAGAACCTGCTCCAAGTGCTCGTTGCCCTTTTCTGTCAGGGTGCAGGAGCGCTGCTTTTCATCAAGTTCGTAGTCGTCCGCGTCCAGTTCAGGAATGTATTTGTCCAGGGTGTTATAGAGATCGGACTTGTCATCGAGAGGGCCGGAAATAATCAAGGGGGTCCGGGCTTCATCAACGAGGATCGAATCCACTTCGTCAACGATTGCAAAGTTATGGCCGCGCTGGACCATTTCGTTCAGGTGATATTTCATGTTGTCGCGGAGGTAATCAAAACCCAGTTCATTGTTGGTGGCATAGGTTACATCGCAGGCATACATGTCCCGGCGTTCAGTGTCCGACAGGCCATGCACGATAACACCGGTGGTGAGGCCCAGAAACTCATAAATTTTGCCCATCCAGGCGGCGTCGCGCTTGGCCAGATAGTCGTTGACGGTAACGACGTGAACGCCTTTGCCTTCGAGGGCATTGAGATAAACGGCAAGGGTTGCAACCAAGGTTTTGCCTTCGCCGGTTTTCATTTCTGCAATGGCACCGTCATTCAAAACCATGCCGCCGACCATCTGCACGTCAAAATGGCGCATGCCGAGGGCCCGCTTTGAGGCTTCACGGACCACGGCAAAAGCTGGAACCAGAAGGTCCACTATGGTTTTTCCACTCGCAATTTCAGCCTTGAAGCTTGCGGTTTTTGCCTTCAAATCAGCGTCCGAAAGAGCCGCAAATTCGGCTTCCATCTGGTTCATTTCTTCGACAGGACCGCGATATTTGGCGACCTTGCGGTCGTTGGTGGTGCCGAAGATTTTTGCCGCGATTGACCGCAGTCCGAGCATGTGATTCGTTCCTTGTTCCGGGAGGGCCCCGTGGAGATTGGCGTCGAGAATTGCTGCCTGATAAGGCTTCGGTTCTCAAAGGTCTAGACCTAGTTGTGGGGCTGCCGTCCGTGGTTATTTGAAATCACGCTACAACTAGGGTCGGATTCCTGATTTTTCAATGTGTTGCAGGGCGGCAACAGGTGCCCAATCTGCGGGTCCACCCTCTTGCGTGGGCGGTTCAACAAGATCAATGTGCGCCGCGGTTTAGGTTCAATGCCACTCCGAGCGACAGGAAAATCCGGCTTATTCTTGCCGCTTTTGGTGGTCATTGAGCGCTGCGGCGGGTTTGGTTCCTGCCAGAAAAATAGAATTTGGACAATGGGTCTCATGCCACGCATTCAAGATTACGTGAAGATTGCTCTGCTAACTGGCTTTCTTGGCGCCTGCCTGACGCTGAGCGCCGCGGCACAGGATAAAAAAGAAGATACGGTTGTGGCCATCGTCAACGGGCACGAGATCAAGATTTCTGAAGTGCAAATGGCCACTGATGACATTATTGGCCAGCTGCCCGATCTGCCACCAAAACTTCGCTATCCCTTCGTTGTTGAGTTTCTGATTGAACGCCACCTGCTGGCCCAATTGGCAGTCAAGGAAGGTGTTGCGGATACGGATGAGTACAAGCGGCGATTGGCCCTTTATCAGGCCAAGGCCTTGCGCGATGCTTACTTCTTCCAAAAGATCCGCCCTGCGGTTACAGACGAAGAGATTAAGGCTGCCTATGACGCGGAATCGGCAAAGGTTGCGCAAACGGAGCGGGTGCGGGCGCGGCATATTCTTCTGGGGTCCGAGAAAGAAGCTGCCGGCATCCTGGAGCGCCTCAAAGCCGGAGAGAAATTTGAAGATCTTGCCAAGAAATACAGCCTTGATGGTTCAAAAGATTACGGCGGTGATCTCGGCTATTTCACCGCACCTGAAATGGTTGCCGAGTTTTCCAAGGCAGCCTTTGGCTTGAAGGTCGGCGAGATTTCGCAGCCGGTGAAAACCGATTTTGGCTGGCATGTTATCAAGGTTGAAGACCGAAAATTGGGTGCGGCGCAACCCTACGATCAAGTGAAATCGGCGATACGAAATGTTCTCCTGCGCAAAAAAGTGCAGGAAACAATGGATGAGTTGCGCAAGACTGCAAAGGTTGAAGTCCTTGATGCGGACCTCAAGAAATATGCCGAAGAAGTCATGAAAAAGCGCAAAGCCTTGACGGACAAGCAGAATGGTGTTGTGGCTCAACCGCCAGCCGAGGGTGAGGCTGATACTGGCGGCAAGGGCGATCTCCAGGTTCCGGAACAATAGCATCCGTTAGGGGCGGGCAATGGCGCATCGTGTTTCACCGCTCGCACCGCGTGCGGTTCCTCGTCTTCCAGCCATTGATGGTGTAGAACTGGCGATTGCCGAAACCGGGGTTCGTTACAAAAACCGGCCTGATGTGCTGTTGGCAACGCTGGCTCCAGGCACAAGTGTTGCGGGCTGTTTCACACTTTCGAAATCCCGTTCAGCGCCGGTCGACTCGTGTGCCAAGAATCTGAAAGGCGGCAAGGCGCGGGCCGTGGTGATCAACGCGGGCAATGCCAATGCCTTTACGGGCAAGGCGGGTGTTAAAACTGTCACAGCCGTTGCAAATGCAGCTGCGCAAAAATTGAAATGCAAACCAGCGGAAATATTTCAGGCTTCAACCGGTGTCATTGGTGAACCGCTTAATCCTGCTCCCATTGTTGATGCACTGCCGGGATTGTTTGCGGCGGCCAAGTCGGATTGCTGGGATGATGCGGCACGCGCCATCATGACCACCGATACTTTTACCAAGCTAGCAACGGCGACCGTGAAATATGCCGGCAAGACTGTCACCATCAACGGCATTGCCAAGGGCTCCGGCATGATCGCGCCCGACATGGCCACCATGCTTGTTTTCATCTTTACGGATGCGGCCATCCCCTCGCGCATCCTGCAGACACTGCTTTCCAACAGTGTTGCCAAGAGTTTCAATTGCATTACGGTTGATGGTGATACGTCCACATCCGATACGGTGTTATTGTTTGCCACGGGCAAAGCCGGACCGGCAGCCAAAGCCTTGAAGTCAGCTGGCGATGCGCGGTTGAAAGGATTTGCGAAAGCCTTGTCTGGCCTGTGCCTCGATCTGGCGCACCAGGTTGCAAGGGATGGTGAAGGAGCAGAGAAGCTCATTGAAATTGCCGTCACAGGTGCGCAGTCAGACAAGGCCGCCCACCGGATTGCCATGTCGGTTGCGAATTCACCGCTGGTGAAAACGGCCATTGCCGGCGAAGATGCCAATTGGGGCCGTATTGTCATGGCCATTGGCAAGGCGGGGGAAAAGGCCATTCGTGACAAGCTGCGTATTTTCATCGGCGGCATCCAGGTTGCAAAAAATGGCATGAGGGATCCCAACTATAAGGAAGCTGACATCATGCCGCACATGAAGGGGCGGGAGATCGTAATTGAAGCAGATGTGGGTGTCGGAAAAGGCAAGGCCAGGGTTTGGACCTGTGATCTCACCCACCGCTATATCGATATCAATGGTTCTTATCGCAGCTGATGCTTATCCTTCTTGTTGCAGCGGTTGCCCTGGTTGACCCCGATGGCCGTGTGCTGATTTCCAAGCGGCCGGAAGGAAAAGCGCTGGCAGGTCTTTGGGAATTTCCGGGCGGCAAGGTTGAAATCTCTGAGCGTCCGGAAGCCGCCCTGATCCGCGAGCTGAAAGAAGAACTGGCCATTGATGTGACGGAATCCTGCCTGGCGCCTCTTACCTTCGCCAGCCACGCCTACGAGGATTTTCACTTGCTCATGCCGCTTTATGTTTGCAGGCGCTGGAAGGGTGCGGTGACTTCACTGGAAGGGCAGGAGTTGCAATGGGTGAAGCCACTGAAGCTCCGCGATTACCCCATGCCACCGGCAGACAAGCCGCTTGTCGCGCATCTCATCGATTTGTTGTAGCGCCCCAACCTTACCCTTTCTCATCATGCCCGCACTTGATGCGGGCATCGCCTCGGTTGAAAGAGGATGGCCGTGTCAAGCACGGCCATGACGGGAAGAGAGAGAAGTTCTATTCTATGGCGAAAACATCTTCACTTTGGACAGAGCGGGATTGCGTCAGCGACGGCGCAATATACAGATCGTGTTTGGGATCCTTAGCCTGTGCGACCCCGAGAAAGTCTCGCGAATGCCGATGCAGCCTCGTCGACCAGTCGGCTCATCAGTTCGGCGGCAGGCAGTTCGCGATTGAGCGCAGCTGCCTGGCCATAGTTGTGGAAGTTGGCTTCTTCATCATATCCCGCTGAAGTGATGGGATCCGTGAGATCGTACATCATCGGAAAATCAGGCAGGGGCATTCTGGCGGTCTCCATCGATTCCACATAGCGGCTGCGGACGCAGCGCGCAGAGCGGCCAGAGATGGAGTCTGTCATGATTGTGTCGGTGTCCCGCGCCCCGCGCAGCAGCCTGCGCCGCACCGGATCGGTCGCCGCCTCGGGGCAGCTCAGAAACGCGGTCCCCATTTGAACGCCGCTGGCGCCAAGCGCAAAGGCTGCGGCGATGCCGCGCCCGTCGCCGATACCTCCAGCGGCAATGACCGGAACTTTGACCGCACTCACCACCTGCGGTACCAATGCCATGGTTCCCACACCCTCCCAAGGTGCGGTGGGACGGTGTGAGCCGCGGTGGCCGCCGGCCTCCCAGCCTTGCGCAATTATGGCATCCATGCCACGCCTTTCGAGTTCGATGGCCTCCGCCACTGTCGAAGCCGAACTGATGAGCTTGACGCCCGCCGCCTTCAGGCTCGCAATATCCGAGTCATCCGGAACACCGAAATGAAAGCTGACAACGGGCGGACGGAGCTCGAGTAGCAGTGCTAGCTTTGCGGCATCAAAGCCAGCACGCCAGTCGGTTTGGGTATCCGCATACTTGCCTAGGCCAAGCTTGTCATACCAAGGCGCAAGCCGTTCCCAGTTGGCGCTAAATACAGCAGGATCGGTTCGCGGGGCAGGATGGGCAAAGAAATTGAGGTTGAAGGATCGGTTTGTTCCGGCCCGCATCTGAAGCGCGTCTGCGCGAACTCTTCCGAGTTCTGTTTCGCCGCAGCCGAGCGAACCTAGACCGCCAGACTTGCAAACCGCAATCGCCAGCTCTGGCGTAGAAGAAAGCGACATCGGCGCTTGAATGATGGGATGTTCGATGCCGAGCAGGTCGCAAAGTGTCAGGTCAGGCCACATCGCCGGGTCTCGCTTTCATTGGAGTTTATGCCGATGTAATTCAACTTGGTTTCCGGAACCTTCAGGGCATCGGCCAGGCGGAATTTTGCGGAGCCGGGCTTCAAGGGTTTCTGCTGGCTTTCATGGGGTGCCCAGGCGGTGGCCCAGGCCACTTCGATGGTTGCGCGGATGCGGCCATCCTCATCGGAAAATTTCTGCTGATAGATTGAAATGGCCTCACCCAAGAGATTGCGGGTCACGGGTCTGCGCGAGCGACCGGTCATGGGATTTGATAGGCCCAGACTTCTGATTTCATGAATAAGTGCTATGGCATCGGGGTAACGCACGATGGTGCGGTCGAGGTCTACCACGGGAAGGGCGAGGTCGGCCCGTTGCAAGAGGCCACCCATTTCGCGGACATCAATCATCGGCGCCACGCGCGGTGACACGCCGCCGGTTACGAGGTCTTCGGCTTCAAGCCAGGATTGGCGCAGTTCGCCTAGGGTTTGACCGGCAAACAGACAGGCCATGAACAGTCCATCGGGCACAAGGGCACGGCGGAGCTGGATGAGCGCTCCCGGCACATCGTTGACGAGATGCAGATCGAGGATATTAAATACTGCGTCGAAATCATTGGCTTTGAGAGGCAAAATTTCAGAGGCGGTGGGTTCAAGAATTTCCAGATTCTTGACTTTGCCCGAGGCGCGAATGGCAAAGGCAATAGGTTCGGGATCAACCGCGATAAGACAGGCGTTATAGAACTCACGCGTTATGGGTTCCAACCGTTCGGCGAGTTCGGTGGCAATGGACTGGCTGAGAATATCCGGCCTTATGGATTTGGTACGTTCCAGTCTTGCGAGATAAAGTCCGCGGTCGAAAATGTTGTCTGAATTTGATTCCATATCAATTAGCCCAACAGGGCATCGTGAACCATCTGCCAGCAGTCACGGTTTGGAGCTGAGATGATTCCACCCTCGAACTTGGTAGGGAGATATGGACTTCCATCGAGCAGGGCGGAATAGCCACCAGCTTCCGCGTGAATCAAGACGCCTGCTGCATGATCCCACGGCATCAGCTTGTAGTGCAGGGAAAAATCAACCAGACCTTCCGCCACGACGCGGTATTCGTAAGCCGCACAGCGGTAGCCAAAACTGGCTTTGACTTTTGCAAGGTTGGTGGCAACGCGGGTGCGCATGGGTTCCGGCATCAGATACCAGGAAGTTACGCCAGTCATATTTGCAAGCGGGGTTGGCTTTGCCACACGGATATCGCGTGTTGCCCCACTTTCGGATTTAGCCCAAGCGCCATGGCCTTTAATGGCGAAGGTGCAGTCACGGCCAACGGGGTCATAAATGATTCCAGCGATGGTGACACCGCGTTTGACCACCGCAACTAGAACACCAAAAAGCGGCAGGCCCCAGGCGAAGTTGCTTGTGCCGTCGACGGGATCGATGATGATTGCCATATCAGCGTCGGCAATCTTGTTCAGAAGCCCACGATCTTTTTCAACGGATTCTTCGCCGATAAAGATGGCCTTGCGGAATGCCTTGGCGACGGCTGCCTTGATGGCGGCTTCGGCGGCTTCATCGGCATCGGTGACCAAATCCAGGGCCGAGGTTTTCTCGCGGATAGCCCCTTCGCCCAAGCTGCGGAAGCGCGGCATGATTTCCTGATCGGCGGCAATTGTCACAATGTCGGCGAGGCGTTCCAAATCTTTTCTTGCGAAGGGCATGCGCTTGTAGTCTCCTTATTGGCCTGATTTAGATGAGGCGTTCCCAAAAAGCCATGGACGAAGTGTCCGAGCAATCAACGTTCCAATTCAAGGCGTGGGGCAGGCGCCTCTGGCGGCGTGTGATCGATTTTGTGGCTCCGCCAAAATGTCTGGTTTGCCGCGAAGCGGTGCTTGAACCTGCAAGCCTGTGCCTGTCATGCTGGGCAAACCTCAAACATATTGATGCGCCCTACTGCAATGTGCTGGGAACGCCCTTTGCCTATGATCAGGGTGAAGGGGCCATCAGTCCGGCGGCTTTGGCCGATCCGCCAAATTGGGACCGGGCGCGGGCGGCGGTGGCCTATGATGAAGCCTCGCGAGGGCTGGTCCATGCGCTGAAATACCGGGATACCATGGAGGCAGGACTGCTCATGGCGCGGCTGATGGCGCGGGCCGGGCGGCCCGTTATTCAAGAGGCTGACGTTATCATTCCGGTGCCTTTGCATCGGTTTCGCTTGTGGAGCAGGCGCTTCAATCAGGCGGCTTTCCTGGCGCAACAGATTTCCCGTCAGTTTGCGAAACCTTACCTGACCGATGTGCTTTTGCGCAGCAAGGCTTCACGCTCCCAGGTGGGGTTGAGTTTCGATGAACGGCGGAAGAATGTTGCGAAAGTTTTTCACGTGACGCCCTGGGGGTCTGGTTATGTCATGGGTCGCCGAATCCTGCTTGTTGACGATGTGTTAACCACGGGGGCAACGGCTGGAAGCTGTGCCGCCGTTTTGAAGGAGGCAGGTGCGGCCCAGGTTGACGTTCTCACCTTCGCTCTTGTCCTTGAACCCAAGCGGCCTCATATTGGGTGACGGAAAAGACTATGGCCAATATTACGATTTATACGATCCGAACCTGCTCTTATTGCTATGCGGCAAAGTCCCTTCTGGCGAAGAAGGGTTTAAGTTATGACGAGATTGATGTGAGCGGCGACACCGACGCGCGGCAACGCATGATGGCCCGTGCGAACGGGCGGCACAGCGTGCCGCAAATATTCATTGGCGAGATTCATGTGGGCGGCAGCAGGGAATTATTCGACCTTGAACTCCGCGGCGGGCTTGAACCGCTTTTGACAGCAACGTGAGTTTCAAGGCAGCCCTCATTCAAATGCGTTCCGGCGTTGATATGGCGCGGAACCTTTCTGATGCCAGTGCCATGATTCGCAAGGCTGTAGCTCAAGGCGCGCAATATGTGCTGACACCTGAGATGACCAATATCTTTGAAGCGGATCGCGAGCGATTGAAATCGCTTGTGCGCCTAGAGGAGCAGGACGCTTCGGTTGCGGGCTTCTCACTGTTGGCGCAGGAGCTCGGTATTTGGCTTCACGTGGGTTCGCTGGCCCTGCGGGTATCAGAGGACAGGCTGGTTAATCGCTCGCTGCTGTTTGCGCCCGATGGAGCGCTGGTTGCACGGTATGACAAAATACATCTCTTTGATGTGGACATGCCAAGCGGCGAACGTATTCGGGAATCTGATACTTTTGCGCCGGGAGGCGAGGCTGTTCTGGCCAAACTTCCGTGGGGGCCGTTGGGCCTCAGCATTTGTTATGACATGCGTTTTCCCAATCTTTACAATACTTTGGCTAATGCCGGCGCGATGTTTATGGCGGTGCCAGCGGCCTTTACCGTGCCGACGGGGCGGGCCCACTGGCATGTGCTCCTACGCTCGCGCGCCATTGAAACCGGGAGCTTTGTCTTTGCGGCGGCGCAAGGGGGAGCGCATGAATGCGGCAGGCACACTTTCGGCCACAGTCTTGTGGTAAAACCTTGGGGAGAGATAGTTGCTGAGCTCGATACGGAACCCGGTGTTCTGGTTTTTGATGTAGATGAGGAATTGGTAAAACGCGACCGGGGCCGGATACCTGCCCTTAAGAATGCCCGCGCCTTTAACTTGAAGCTAACTGACGGAATGGTTATCTAAAGGTTATGATTAGATATGATCTCGTCTGTGACAAGGGCCATGAGTTTGATGGCTGGTTCAGGGATAGCGAGGCGTTTGAAAAACAAATCAAGCGGCACTTGATCTCCTGTACCCATTGCGGTTCGGAAGACGTCACAAAACAGCTCATGTCGCCTGGCATTCCGGCCAAGTCCAATCGCAAGGACGATGCGCCACAGAAAATGCTGGCCGGCACCGTTGATTCCCGTTCGCAGATGCTATTGAAAATGATGCGCGAAGTGCGCAAGAATGTTGAAGAGAACGCCGAATATGTGGGCGACAGGTTTGCCGATGAGGCGCGCAAGATTCACTACGCGGAAAGCGAAAAACGCGGCATCTATGGCGAGGCAAAACCGGAAGACGCCAAGGCCTTGATTGAAGAGGGCATCGAAGTTCATCCGCTGCCGAGATTGCCGGAAGATTCGAACTAAGACGAATTCCCTCCTTGCCCTTCATCCCCCATTTCGTCATTCCGGCGAACGCCGGAATCTGGATGTATACCCTCAAGCCCCAGGAGTTGCTGAAAAAAGGTGAAACTTCGGGGTGAGGAGCGTGGCCAGGGTTTCTTTCATCTCCGGCAGGGCTGCGAAGAACTCGTTGATGGCGGATTTGAAACCGGCGAGGGTGGGATGGAAT
>CAZAMS010000197.1:0-5831 GCA_964486305.1 uncultured Aestuariivirga sp. | reverse complement strand
GGAGAAAATGTGGAGCTCAAGGTTGATGTAACCGCCGGTTCCCCCAAAGTGGTTATTGATCCTTCGCAATTTGAATCATCAATTCTCAATCTGGCGATCAATGCGCGCGATGCCATGCCAAATGGCGGCCTGCTGACGATTGAAACACAAATGGTTTATTTGGACCAGGAGTATGCTGACAAGCATCCGGAAGTTATTCCGGGGCACCATGTCCTGGTTGCGGTTTCGGACAATGGCACTGGGATGCCCCCCGAGCTGCTCGAAAAAGTATTCCATCCTTTCTTCACTACAAAGGAGAACGGAAAAGGCACCGGGCTTGGCCTTTCCATGGTCTACGGTTTCATCAAGCAATCGGGCGGCCATATCAACATCTATAGTGAAGTGGGACATGGCACCTCGGTTAAGATGTACCTGCCGCGGAAAATTATGTCGGGTGAATTTTCGGCGGAGTCCGCAAGCAATAGTCCTTCCGCGCCGGAGAAGGGTTTGTCATCAGCTACTGTCATTACAACGGCACCTGAACTACCAACGAAAACCGCAAGGCTGCAGAAGATACTTGTGGTTGAGGATCAGGAGGCGGTGAGAGCCGTGGCCTGCGGATTCCTCACGGATTTCGGCTATGACGTGGTGGAAGCGGAAGATGGTTTCCAGGCGCTGTCCAAGCTTCAGGAGGATCCTGACATTGACCTCATGTTCTCGGATATCGTGATGCCGGGCGGCATGAACGGTTTCGACCTGGCCCAGGCCGCGAGTGGCATGCGGCCCGAACTCAAGATTGTTCACACCTCGGGATACCCCAAGGGCGCGATGGTGCATCAGGACGAGCCGCGCTTCAAGCAGGGCTTTATCATCATGAAGCCTTACCGCCGCGAAGAATTGCAAAAAATCATCCGGGATGCTTTTGAAAAGCAGGTGTAAGCTTGTTTGGCTCCTTAGAATCTTGCTAGAGCTGGCGCAGCGGGGGTGCTAAATTCTGGAGAGATTCGTTATGCAGGGCGTTGCACGAAATTTTTTTATACTTGGCATTGTTATGGCGATCGCCGGCATGATGCTTGGCCTCAAGATGGCCATGACCAATGACCATGTTCAAATGCCGGTTCATGCCCACATCATGGTGGCGGCCTGGCTCATGTCGGCCGTGTTCGGTTTCTTCTATCATTTGTTTCCGGTGGCCAGACAAAACAAACTCGCGCCCATTCATTTCTGGATCCACGCCGTCAGCATTGTTGTGCTCGTCGTATCGCTATATTTCGTTCTGGCGGGAAATCCGGGGGTAGAGCCGGTGACGGCAATTTCTTCAATCCTGTTCTTCCTGGGCATGCTGTTGTTTGCGTGGATTGCGATTCCCGTTATCAATAAGGCGTGATTCTACACCCAGTTTTTGATTTGCTGGCAGCGATGGCTTCCGTGGTTGTGACTGCGGTGTGCTATCGCTGGCGGCTCAGCGATGCGGCGGCCCGCATTGAAACAATTGGTGCCGCCTATGCGCTAGCGCTGGTTTCAGGCGCTGTTGCGGGCGGTTACGGGGCCGGAACGCTCAATCTGTGGCTGTCGAGTGTTCCAGGAATTGGCCGCAGCATTGTTGGCGCGTTGGCCGGGGCCATCATTGCAATTGAATTGTTCAAGTGGCGAAAGAGCATCATGGGATCAACGGGGCTCATCTTCGTTCCGGCCTTTGCCACGAGTGTCGCCATAGGGCGTTGGGGCTGCTACCTTTCGGGGCCGGAAGACCAGACTTATGGCCTGCCGACAATGCAGCCATGGGGGCATGATTTTGGTGACGGGTTTTTTCGTCATCCCGTGCAGCTCTATGAATCATTTTCGATGCTGCTTTTTCTTGCGGTTGCCTTGATCCTGCTGGCGCGACGGCAACCCTTCTTTATGCGTAATGGTTTTTATCTGATGGTGCTGTTTTATGCCGGGCAAAGGTTCGTTTGGGAGTTCTTCAAGCCCTATGGGGCAGTTATCGGTCCGTTCAACCTGTTCCACCTTATCTGCGCCGGGCTTATCTGCTATGGTCTAGTCATGATGAGGGGAGGGGCAGATGAGCGCACGTGTCCGTAAGATCGCGCCCTATATCTTCTATGGCCAGACGACATCGCTCTGTGAGACCTGCCTCGCGCTGGTGCCTGCCAAGATCATCATCGAGGAGGGGAACGTTTATTACCTCAAGCGCTGCCATACACATGGCGTGCAAAAGCCTCTCGTCTCGACCGACCCGACCTATTACAAACTCTGCCATGACTACCTGAAGCCCGGTGACCGGCCACTAAGCCCGCAAACCCGTACCGAACTTGGCTGCCCCTATGACTGCGGGCTTTGCCCAGACCACGAACAACATTCCTGCCTGGCGCTGATTGATGTGAACGAGGCGTGCAATCTCACCTGTCCGGTTTGCTTCGCCGATAGCTCGACGGCCAAAACCACCCATCGGCCAATGGCCGAGATTGAGCGCATGATGGATGCCCTCGTCGCCAGTGAGGGCGAGCCCGACCTTTTGCAATTATCTGGCGGCGAACCCACCATCCATCCGCAGATTTTGGAAATCATCGCGGCGGCGAAGCGGCGGCCCATCCGGCATGTGATGCTCAATACCAACGGCATAAGGATTGCCCAGGAGCCAGAGTTTGTGAAGGCCTTGGCGGGGTTCAAGCCGGGACTGGAAGTCTACCTGCAATTTGATTCCCTGAGGCCCGAAGCGCTCAAGACACTGCGCGGGGCGGACCTCACCCGGATTCGCAGGCAAGCGCTGGAAGCCCTTGAAAAGGAAGCTATTTCCACCACGCTGGTGGTGGTCGTAAAGCGTGGGGTGAATGATGATGAGTTGGGCGAGATCATCAATTACGCGCTGCAATGGAAGTGCGTTCGCGGTGTCACTTTTCAGCCCATCCAGGATGCCGGGCGCAATGAGAATTTCGATGCCCGCCGCGACCGGGTGGTGCTTTCCGATATCCGCCGCAAGATCATTGAGGCGGGTACAGCTTTTGGCGAGGGCGACATCATCCCGCTACCATGCAATCCGGAATCCATTGCCATTGGCTATGCCCTTCGCAAGGGTTCCCAAATAGCGCCGATCACATCCTTCTTCCCAAAAGAGATGCTGGTGGAGGCGCTGCCCAATGCCATTACATTTGAGAAGTTTCCTGATCTGCACAAGCAGGTTATGGCGTTTTTTTCACTGGCTACCAGCGAATGCAGGCATCCGGAAAAGTTGAATGCGCTTCTGTGCTGTTTGCCGGAAATTCCGGTTCCCGAGGGCATGGGTTATGAAAATGTTTTCCGCATTGCCATTGTGGAATTCATGGATGCCCATAATTTCTGCCTTGGCCGGGTGAAGCGCTCCTGCATTCATTTCGTAACGCCCAATGGCCAGATCATTCCGTTTGAAACCTATAATCTGTTTTACCGCGACGCTGCGGCGCAGAGGCGCATGGCAATCTCCAAGGGCGAGGGAGCGTAGGAACCGAATGCCGATATTACTTATCATCATTGGGCTGTTGCTGATCCTGTTTGGCGGCGGTTGCACCATTGTTTTTATTGCGGTGGATGGCGACCTTGAATTCCTGTGGCTCTGGCTGGTGCTAGGGCTTGCGCCGCTGGTTGGCGGATTTTTTCTGATCCGCCACGGCATGAGGCTTCTTCGCGAAAGGCGGGCACAACCACCTAGTGGAGACAAGCCATGACACTCGGTCCCATCCTTGTCCTGCTCCTGGTCGTCCTTGGCATCTGGTATTTGCTGGACCGGCGCGAGAAGGCCCGGTTGGCAAAGGGCCTGCCGCGACATTCGGGCTTGCGTCTCATCTTTGCGTCCTTTGCCATTCTCACAGTTCTGTTTTCGGGCGGATGCGGCGGCATACTTTTTGCGAGCTGGATTGCCGATGGCATGCCAAGAAGTGATTTTTTCGGCTGGGAAATCATTGCCGTCTTGTCATTGCCGCCGCTGCTGGTTGGACTGTTTGTCTGGTGGCTGGCCATGCGGCGCAAGGCAAGCTAAGCAGGGCGCAAATCTTTTTGTCTTTTTGGGGTAAGAAATGGCTGATCTGTTTACGATTGAAAACCTGTTGACACTTGTGGTGCTCACAGCCCTTGAAACCGTACTCGGTTTTGACAACCTGCTTTATATCTCGATTGAAGCCAAGCGCGTGGCTCCGGACAAACAGAAATACGTGCGGCGCGTGGGCACCATCCTGGCCATCGGCCTTCGTATCGTGTTGCTGTTTGTTGTCTTGCAACTGATCAGCCTGTTTCAGGAACCGTTTCTCAGTCTCCACCACGCTATCTTTGAGGGCTCATTTAATGGCCACAGCGTGATTGTCATGGCGGGCGGGGTTTTTCTTATCCACACGGCGCTCAAGGAGATATCTCATATGCTCACCGTAGATGATCTTGAGCATGAAGTGGGCGAGGGGCCGAAGCATCGCAGCGTTCAATCCGCCCTGTTCTGGATTCTGGTGATGAACATCGTGTTCTCGTTTGACACGGTGCTTTCGGCTGTTGCCCTCACCAAAGTTTTTGTCATCATGGCGACGGCAATCATATTGTCGGGCGTGCTGATGGTGGCGCTGGCTGAGCATGTGGCAAATTTCCTGCAGCGCAATCGCATGTATGAAGTCCTGGGCCTGTTTGTGCTGCTACTGGTGGGCGTGATGCTGCTGGCGGAAGGCGGACACATTGCCCATCTTGCCTTTTTTGGCTACCCGGTCGAGCCCATGACGAAGAGCACATTCTACTTCGTGGTTGCCGCACTCGTCATCGTCGATATCATTCAGGGGCGCTATCAAAAGAAGATCATGCTTGAGGAAAAGCCACCTGCGCCGGGTTCGTGAAGCGCATTGCCCTTTGGCAGAGCGTCGGCTAAACCCCGCGGCATTCATTCCTCTCAGTTCAGGCTAAATCACTCATGGCGCGTCAATTCATCTACCATATGCAGGGCCTTTCAAAGGCCTATGCGGGTGGCAAAAAAGTGCTCGATAACGTGTACCTGCAATTCTACCCGGAAGCAAAAATCGGCGTCTTGGGCCCAAACGGCTCGGGCAAATCAACGCTGCTCAAGATCATGGCGGGGCTCGACAAGGAATATAATGGGGAGGCCTGGGTGGCCGAAGGAGCAACCGTTGGCTATCTCGAACAGGAGCCGCAGCTTGATGCCTCAAAGGATGTGATGGGCAATGTGATGGAAGGGGTGGCTGCGAAGAAGGCCATTCTTGATGAGTATAATGCCCTGATGGCTGATTACAATGACGAGAACGCAGAGAAGGCGGGAAAGCTTCAGGACATTATCGACGCGCAGAACCTGTGGGATCTGGAAGCGCAGGTTGAGCAGGCCATGGATGCGCTGCGCTGCCCGCCGGGAGACTCAGGGGTTGAGAATCTCTCAGGCGGTGAGAAGCGCCGCGTGGCGCTGACGCGTCTGCTGCTGTCTAAGCCTGATCTCATTCTGCTTGACGAGCCCACCAACCATCTTGATGCGGAAAGCGTCAATTGGCTTGAGCATCATCTGGTGGATTATCCCGGGGCCATTCTCATCGTGACCCATGACCGCTACTTCCTCGACAATGTGACGGGCTGGATTCTTGAGCTCGACCGGGGCAGGGGCATTCCCTATGAGGGCAATTACTCCGCCTATCTCGGCCAGAAGGCGAAACGCTTTGCGCAGGAGAAAAGCGAAGATGCGGCGCGGCAGAAGGTTATGGAGCGTGAGCAGGCATGGATTGCTTCAAGCCCCAAGGCGCGGCAGGCCAAATCCAAAGCCCGCTTCAAGGCCTATGACGAATTGCTCAAGATCAATGATGCGCGGCTGAAATCCAACACCGCGCAAATCATCATTCCGC
>CAZAMS010000196.1:0-7574 GCA_964486305.1 uncultured Aestuariivirga sp. | reverse complement strand
CAAGCTGCTTGATCTCAAAACCTGCCAATGCACCGATTACCCGAACCGGGCAGCCCGGGTTCCCGCTTGCGTGACCCTGACCGCCGACAGTGTTGGCGAACTGGGCTGGCTTCCCAAAACCTGTGCCTACCGCCTGCTGGACGAGGGAAAAAGTCTCGCCTGGTGGCACCCCCTGGTTTCCGGTCGCCGTGAAACCGTAGCCGAGGCGGGCATAGCCGTCAGCGGCACGGCCTATTCCGAAGAAGGCATAACCGTGGAACAATTGCTGGACCACATCTGGAAATTGCCGAAAGCAAAGAGGAAAAAAGTCTAAAATTTCTCTCCATGGTCGGGCTTCACCCGACCACCCAGACTTCGCGCTTGGAGTGGTTAATGGGCCTTCATCGTGTCGCGCTATGCTTTATCTTTTTCGCGGCCTTGACGTTTTCGCGAGTGGAAGCTCGCGATGTCACGGTTGATCTCGAACTGGTGCTGGCTGTTGATGTGTCGGGATCAATCGATGCGCAGGAAAAAGCGGTGCAGCGCGACGGTTACCTTGCGGCGATCCGCAGCCTGGAGTTTGCAGCGGCGGTGCGCGCCGGGCCACTTGGGAAGATCAGGCTTGCCTATGTGGAATGGGCGGGCGAGGGGGCCCAGCGCCTTGCCGTACCGTGGCGCGTGATCGATGGGGCAGAGGCAGCGCAAGCTTTCGCCAACGAACTAGAGGGGCAGGCCGTCTCCCGCTTCCTGCGGGGAACCTCCATCTCTTCGGCGCTCCAATTCAGCGCAGGGCTGTTCGAAGGTGACAGCGTGCGGCGTGTGATCGACATATCCGGTGACGGACCGAACAACGCGGGTGGCAAAGTGACGGTGGCGCGCGATGCGGTCGTGGCGGAGGGCATTGTGATCAACGGGCTTCCCGTGTTGATCAGCCCGGCACAAAATTTTCCGACGCTTGACCGCTACTTCGCCGATTGCGTGATCGGCGGCGAAGGCGCTTTCGCATTGCCCGTCTTGTCCGTCGGCGATTTGGGCGAGGCAATCCGGATGAAGCTCTTGCGCGAACTATTGGCGGCGGGCGGGAACGGGGATGACAACGGGCGTGTCATCTCCGCGGCAGTGGAACCTCCAACCGATTGCCTCGCCGGCGAAAAGGAACGGCAGCGGCGGACCGATCAGTATTACCCGGAGCTGGACAAGTGAACCCAAAAATATTCCGTCACCCGAATGGACGTCGTGCCCCAGACCTTAAACTTTCTTGGCGCTAATCTTGCGTCGCCTTCGCAACCAGCTTCATCTTGGCACCTGATCCCACGCGCGCAATCCCGTCGACGACTTTTACATCAATCTTCATGGCGGCGGCACCGAGCTTTTCAAGCACTGATCGAATGGTCTGTTCCGTCTTCAGTCGCATAGCTTCAGAATCAAGCTCCGGGCGTACGCTGATCGAGA
Organism: uncultured Aestuariivirga sp.; assembly: GCA_964486305.1. GTDB lineage: Bacteria > Pseudomonadota > Alphaproteobacteria > Rhizobiales > Aestuariivirgaceae > Aestuariivirga. The sequence goes on along the minus strand of CAZAMS010000196.1, from coordinate 6,143 downwards.
TTTGCAAACCATCCGGAAGCTTGGCCAACTGGAACTGCCGGAGACCTTCCATGCCGATCAGTGGAGAGTGCAGCCGGATGGCATGAACCTCAAGAACTCCGCCGCCGTTTCGTGCAAAGTGGAGCACTTCCTCGCGGCGTCCCTCAATCGACGCAAGGCGCGCGAACGGCAAGCCGCACCGGCAGGTGCCGGCGGAGAGGGTGACGACATCGGTCAACTCGTAGCGGATGAGGGGCAGCGTTGGGTTTGTCAAAGTCGTGACCAGAATTTTGGCGCCCGGCACGCCAACCGGCAACGGACGGTTCTGTTCGTCTACGACCTCATAGACCGAAAGGTCTTCGGCCAGATGGATGCCTGACTGATGCTCGCATTCCTGACCCATGACGCCAACTTCGGTCGACGCATAACCATTGAACACGGGAACGTTCCAGGCTGCGCGGACCATGTTTCTCACTTCCGCTGTCAGCGCCTCGGCGCCGGACCGGAAAAAGCGCGGTGAAATTTTCAGCCTTCCGGACTGTTGCTCCTGGACCAGCACGCGCATGAATGATGGATAAGTCGTCAGGGCTTCCGGCTGGTATGAATTGAGCGCTTCGACGACATATTCGACGGGCATTGTCACGTCCAGTGCCGGAGCGCCCGGCCGCCCTGCGCGCAGTTCGGCATAGAACCGGTTGGAGAGATGAATTGGCGACGGCGCGCCAATGCCGATGCTGCGCGTATTTGGGAGAACCCCAAGTATCCTCTGAAATCGAACAATATTGGCGGTCGTCGAGAGCCATGCTGGACGGCCATACACGAAAACGCCGCGCTCCCCGGAAGTGCCGCCGGTAGCCGCGACGAGATACTCTCCAAGCAATAGTGAACCGGCATGCCGGCTTTCGAGATGCTGCTCAATCAATGTTCTGGTCAAGCGCTTGTCAGTGACGATCCGGTCAAAATTCGCCATGAGCTCCCGTTTTGTCAGAACTGGAAACTCATTGAGCGGCGCTCCTTTTGCCACCAACTCGCCGATCATTTCCTTGTAAAACGCAGAGGCACCGACGGCATGCTGATGAGCATGCTGAAGCCGTTCCTGCTGATAGGCTGACAGGCGATCCCTGGACCATGTGTTGTGTTCGAGAAGTTCGGCGGCGTGCTGGCGCACACTGTCGACATTGAGTGTGGTTATACCTGCCTGGGCGTAATTTTCTTGTTGGGGAATGCCGCCTTGAACCACGGAACGCTCCACTTCAGTAAAAAGGGTGCCGATTTGCGGCAGGACAGCAGTCAGGTTTGCCGATGGCTAACGTTCAAATATCATAATTTGTCGTTGCAGAACAGAGCGGGTCCCTTCGACCGCATTCACTCCAAGAGTTCAGCATGAACTAGATAGCGCAGTGGGCCGGGGGCGATGGCACTGAAGGGGTAGCAGGTTGAGAGCACCAGACTGAAGCCGCTCGCGTGCCGGTCAATCCCCGACTTGTTCCAATTGGCAATCGAGGTTCCGGTCACGCGGTAGGTGAACACCAGGCCATCCTCGCGCGTGATCGAAATGCGGTCGCCCGCCACGACATCCTTGAGAAATGCAAAATGCGTATCGCGGTGCGCCGAAATAACCGCGGTGCCGCGCTCGCCGATGCGTGATGTTTCATTGAGGAGGGCGGGGCCGAAGGCCAAGGCCTCGCCGCTGCTGCCGTGCAGAACAATGGCACTGGCTTGAATGCGCTGGATTTCAAGGCGCGCCACGGGCCAGGTATCAGCCCAGCTCCAGGCCTTGACCGGTTCGCCTGTCACAATCGTTTGGCTGAAAGCCCGCTCAAGAAGAACCTGGGCGAGTTGCGCCTTGGCAAAGATCCAGGCCGATTGCCCAAACAGGAACAGCGACAGGGCGAGGCACAGGGCGCTCAGGAAATTGAGGACGGACCGGCGCGACAGGCGCACCGGTCCGGCTTTGGGCAGAGTGAGGGTTGCGGGGACCATGTCACATCTGCCGTAGGGACTGGCGGGGGATAGCCAGTCTCAATGCAAGACTCAAAACCAGGAGAAATCCGGCGATGAGCATCAAAAGTTCCGCCGGCGTCGCGGTTTGCGGCAGCATCACCTGCTGCTGGGCAGGAACCGCAGCGGGCTTCTGCAGCATGGCCAATTGCGTAAATTCAGCCTGCGCATCACGCTGCTCCACCGTTGGCGCATCCTCACCAAACACCGAGTAATAGTTCCAGCCCGCCGGGAGGTTGAGCGGAATGTCGGCCCGCGTCAGCTTCTCGCCCTCCGGGCGCTTCGGTGTCTTGTCGACAGCCACAAGGCTGGTCTGGCTGGAAACGATCTGATGATCGAGAGCCATGGCAAGAATGCCCTTGTTGGCCTCATCATAGCTCAGCGTGCCAAGAGTTGACGCCACTTCAAAATCCGCTATCCGGCGCCGGGCCCAGAGTTTCGAAATGCCATCACCCTTCGCGGCCTTTGAAATCGGCAAAGTCACTTCCCAGGGCTGCGTGCCGATATTGCCGCTGATTTTCAGCGAACCGCCCAGATCCTTGGCTTCCGCCATCAGCAATACGGGTTCACCGCGATAGAGGTCAGGCAGCATGTCGGGGGTAATCTTGGCGGAATTGCCGATGAGTTCAGCTTTCAACTCGGTAACGACAGGACTGCCGATCTTGCTGAACAAATCCTGCATCTTAGCGGTTACTTCCGCAGCTTCACCGATGTAAGTGAACGTGCCACGGCCAAGTTCCGCCGCGCGCGTCATCAGATAGGAATTTGGCGTCGAGCCAATCCCCACCATGAACACGCGGCTGCGGCCAAGGCCCTTGCTGATTGTTGCGAAGAGCTGCTCCTCATTGCCAATCGCACCATCCGTCAGGAAAACCACCTGGCGCAAATGCGATGTGTCGGAAGCGTGGCTGTCCAGCAATGCCGCCCGCATGGGAGGGATCATTTCCGTTCCGCCATTGGCATTGAGCCCGCCAACAAAGGCAATGGCCCGGTCAATGTTTTCCTTGTCAGCCGAAACCGCATCCGCAAACAACTGATCCATCGTGTCATCAAAGCGGATGACATTGAAAAGATCGCCCGGCTTCATCTGGGAGAGGCCATAAATCAGGCTGTCCTTGGCCTGCACCATGGAAGGCCCTTCCATGGAACCGGAATTATCGATCACGAAAATCGTCTCGCGCGGTTTGGAAACTTCGCTCGCGGGAGCCATAGGCGGCGTGACAAAACCCAGAAGGTAATTCTTGCCGTTCACCGTTTCGGTAAACAGGCCTGCCTGCGGGGCCGTGCCGGCAGCCTGCCATTCCAGCGCGAAATCCTTGTCGGCCGGAACATTGTCGTCAGCCAGTGAAATCACATGGCTCACCGGATCAGTCTTGATCGGATGGTAAAGGCTCTTCACCTCGCCCAACGCAAACCCGGCATTCAATCTGACCGAAATCGTGGTCGGGTTTACCGGTCCAAATTTTTTGGGATCCAGAACCGGCGGATTGATGCGGCTCCGGTCCGGCACGGGGTCATTGATCGTCACGCCAAAACCATCGCTCGAAAAATCGACTGACTGGACAATGGGTGCAGGCATGTAGCGCGGCGCCACCACCAGCGGCAGGCGCAAGGAAAAAGTGCCGGAAGTCTGTCTAACCGTTTCCTGGTATTCGATCTGGACGATCACCGTTTCATGGGGACCGATATTGGCAACCGAATTGGTAAAGAGGTTTGGCCGCTCCTGCTCAAGCAGGGCCGCCGCCTGGCCACTGGCCTTGGCCTCCTCATAAATGACCTTGGCTTCCTGCCGTTTCTTCACTTCGCCGACAATCACCCGGTTACCCGCAATGATCTTCAGCGTATCGACGGCTGAGTTCTCCGGCAGCGGGAACACATAGACGCCCTCAATAAATCCGTCCGACGGGTTTTCAAAACGCTGGGTCACAATGGTGCGGGCCGTAGGGCCGGACACGGTGACACTGAAATCCGTGGCCAGCCGCGGCGCTTCGAGATATTTGCCGCCCTCCGTCGATTTGAGCAGCAGGCTTCCCGCCTTCACATCATTGGGGGTAACAAGGGCGAGCTTAGTCTCGCCCGCCCGCGCCTGGCCAAAGATGGATAGCGTGAGAACGAGAGCCAGTCCAAAAATTGCAACGATGATGTCAAGACGAGATTTGAAATTTCGGGCGCGTAAATAGCTATTCACTTTATCCTCCAGGGCTAGCCCTACTGCCAAGCCATGGACTGATTAGATACAACCACTTCTGCCTGCTTCGCCAAGGTGAAGAATATCTTTCTTCCGGCGCGTTCCGCCACGACATGGTGGAAATGTGCGGGAATATGTGGAATGTTACGGCACCATGAATGACGACGATCTTTCCCCCGAAGAAAACAAGGTGATAGGCGCCCAGGTGCGCGAGGAACTGGCACGCCGCAGGCTTTCGCGCCAGCATCTGGCTGACAAGGCCAAGATCAGCCTCTCCACCCTGGAAAAGGCGCTTACCGGAACGCGGCCCTTCACGCTCGCCTCCGTGGTGCGTATTGAGGAAGCCCTGCAACTGCACTTGCGCAAACACCGGTCTTCGGCCAATGGCGAGCAGGAATTGGCCCCGGAATCATTAGGGTCCTATTCCCATCCCGCGGTGTCCTGGCTCGAAGGTGATTACCTGACGCTGCGCCCGTCCTTCAGCGATGCCCAATCGGCCTATGCCTACCGCACGGAAATCCGCTGGGACAAGGCGCTATCCCATCTCGTGTTCCGCGAATCCGACCGCCTCGATGCGGCGTTCAAGCAGGATGGCGCCGTCTCGGTTCCCCACCAGTCCGGCTACATCTATCTCGTCACCAACAAGATGGGCCAGTACCGATTGATCATTCTGTCACGCCCCATGATCGGCGGCGAAATGTTTGGCCTGCTCAGCACCCTGCAATCGGGCAGGGGAACCCTGTTGATACCCGTTTCCACCCCCATCGTTTTTGTTCCCGTGAAGAATCTGAAAGGCGACCTGCAGTTTGGAAAGTTCAATTCGGATTCCAGTGTCTACCCGATGTACGACGCACTTCTCAAACGCGCCACGGAAGAGCCTTTTGTGTTGCTGGTGAAATAAGGAATTGCATGATTGATCCCTCTGTCTTTCCTGTTGCGCGCAAATGGCCCGCAAAATTTCCCGACCGGATACAGCTCTATTCCCTGACAACACCAAATGGTGTCAAGGTTTCGATCATGCTCGAGGAAACTGGCCTCGCCTATGAGCCCCATCTCGTCCGGTTTGCGACCAACGATCAGAAGACGCCGGAATTCCAGTCACTGAGCCCATACAAGAAAATCCCCGCCATCATCGACCCCAATGGCCCCGGCAATAGACCGCTGCCCATGTTCGAATCCGGCGCAATCCTGCTCTATCTCGCGGAAAAAAGCGGGCAGCTAATCCCCACCGACAAGGCTGGCCACTACGAGGTGCTCCAATGGCTCATGTTCCAGAGGAGCTTCATCGGCCCGATGTTTGGCCAGGTCGGTTTTTTCAACAAGTTCGCTGGCCGCCTCTTTGAAGACAAGCGCCCGCTCAACCATTATGTCGATCAGTCAAAAAGTCTTCTCGCTCTGCTCGACCAACGGCTTGAAAGTCGAGCATGAATGATGGGCGATGATTACACGATCGTTGATATCTCGATATTTCCCTGGGTGCGCAATCTGATTGGCTATTACAAAGCCGCCGATCTTGTGGGAATCAGCAATTTCCCGAATGTCACGCGAACGCTTGATGCTTTTTTGGCGCCCCCCGCCGTGGCCAGGGGCCTCGAGATACCCGCGGAGGATTAACCGGCGCATTTCTTTTGCCTGAAAATTCCAAAAGTTACTGCGGCCCGGTTAAGCCACGGCACACGGCAGCGAGCTTGTTGCCATCAAGATCGCGCACATAGGCGGCATAAAAATCCGGGGCGTAGTGCAATCGCAGGCCGGGCGCCCCTTCGGAACTGCCGCCGTTGGCAAGAGCAGCAGCGTGGAAATCATCGATTTCCTTCCACGAGCTTGCCCGGAATGCCACCATGACGCCGTTGCCTGCAGTGGCAATTTTCTGGTCGAACGGTTCACCAACCCAGAGCGCAAGCTCGCGAGCCCCGCCGTCCGCATAGGTTCCCCAACCAGCTGAAACCCGGTCCCAATCGAGGTCGCCCGTGAT
>CAZAMS010000195.1:0-2882 GCA_964486305.1 uncultured Aestuariivirga sp. | reverse complement strand
GTGCCGAGCCTTCCCTACCAGGAGCCGCATCTCGGCGCTTCGGCGCGGGGCAAGTTATTGGAGGAAGCCATCGGGCGCGAGGTGCGCGGCTTTCGTGAAAAGCTTGGCATAACCATTTCAGAACTCGCCAAGGCGGCGGATATGTCGGCTGGCATGTTGTCGAAGATCGAGAATGGGGCCACCTCGCCCTCGCTGAGTTCCTTGCAGGCCTTGAGCAAGGCCTTGCAGGTGCCTGTCACCTCCCTGTTTCGTGGGTTTGAGGAAATCAGGGATGCTTCCTTCGTCAAGGCCGGGCAAGGTTTGACTATTGAGAGGCGGGGCACGCGGGCTGGCCACCAATATCAATTGCTGGGACACAGTCCCCATGGGCCGGTGATGGTCGAGCCCTACATGATTACGCTCACCGCCCAATCCGACGTGTTCCCGACTTTCCAGCACAGCGGGCTTGAGATGCTCTATATGCTCGAGGGCAATGTGGTGTACCGGCATGGCGACAAGACCTATGACATGCACCCCGGCGACACCCTGTTTTTTGATGCCGATGTGCCCCATGGGCCGGAAGAGTTGAAAAAGCTGCCCGCGCGCTATCTGAGCGTGATCAGCTACCGGCGGGAAGACTGATTGACAAAGTAGCTACTGGTAGCCACATTCATTCCATGAACATTTCTGTCAAAGAAGCCAAGAACCGCCTGTCCGAACTCCTGCATCTCGCCGAAGCTGGAGAAACGATCGTATTGACGCGCCATGGCAAGCCGGTGGCTGACCTCACTCCGCACAAGGAGAAGAAGGGCGGAATCAATTGGCAGGCGTTGACGGATTATAAGAAAAAACACGGGATTGAAAAGATTGTCGATTTTATCCCCCCTGATTTTGATGACCCGCTTCCAGAGGATTTTTTGATCAAGCCGTTGCCTGACAAATTATGATCCTGCTTGATACCCATTTTGTCATCGAACTCATTGATGTGAGGCTAGGCGGGCACGGTGAGCCACGTCCTCATCCCGCGTTGATGAATTTGCAGCAAGTCTTTGTCAGTGTTACCAGCTTGTGGGAAGTTGCTATCAAGTTTCGCCTCGGCAAACTTCCTTTGAGAACTTCAGTTGAAGAGTGGCCGCAATTGTTTGCGACAGCGGAAATACAGCTTCTAGCAATTGATGCAAAACATGTACTTGCGGATATTGGCCCAGAAATCAGGACAAACGATCCTTTCAACAGGCTGCTTCTTGGCGTATGCGCAGCAGAAGGCATGAAGCTCCTGACTGTTGACCGGGATTTGGTTAACCATCCGTTGGCGTGGCGCGGCTGATTTCACTCATTCCCCTTGTGAAAAAATAATTCCTAACAGTTGAAATTGGTTTTGCGCCCTGTTACAGTCGCGCAACGCCATTGTAGAGAAGGTTTGCCCCATGTGCGGGATTGTCGGACTTTACCTGAAGAACCCCAAGTTGAAGCCAAAACTGGGAAAAATGTTCAAACCCATGATCATCGAAATGACCAATCGCGGGCCGGATTCGGCAGGCGTTGCGATCTACCGCGACCCGGTGAAGAAGGCCCAGACGAAATTTTCCCTGGCCCATGATGATGCCAATTATGACTGGAAGAAAATTGATGTGGGCTTGGAGAAGGCCTTGAAGTGTGATTGTACGGTCAAGAAGATTGGTAATCACTGCATTCTAGTGACCACGGGCAAGGAGCCTGCAGTCATTGCCTGGTTGAAAGCCCATCATCCCCAAGTGCGTGTTGTGGGTTCCGGCCACACGATTGAGATTTTCAAGGAAGTGGGCCTGCCCGCCAATGTTTATGACAAGTTTGATCTGGATGAGGCGGCGGGCACGCACATCATCGGCCATACCCGTATGGCAACCGAGAGTGCGGTGACGACGGCGGGTTCACATCCCTTTGCAACAGGTGCTGATCTTTGCCTCGTGCACAATGGCTCACTGTCCAACCATAATCGCCTGCGCGAAAACCTGCGCAAGGAAGGCATGGATTTCCAGACGGAGAATGATACGGAAGTGGCCGCCGCTTACATGACGTGGAAATTGCGCGGCGGGGCCACGCTGAAGGAAGCGCTGGAAGACGGCCTGCGTGATCTCGATGGTTTCTACACATTCCTCGTTGGCACGGCGGATGGCTTTGCCGTGGTGCGCGATCCCATCGCCTGCAAGCATGCAGTGATGGCTGAAACTGATGATTGGGTTGCGATGGCCACGGAATATCGCGCCATTGCGCATTTGCCCGGCGCTGACACGGCAAAAATCTGGGAACCGGAGCCTACAACGATCTACACCTGGGGCGGCCACGCATGAACGAGCTTGATCTTCACAAGGAAGGGGTACGGGGGATCAATTCCCACCTTCACAGCCTGCCCAAGAACACCAATGAAAAACATTGGGTCATTCACAATCCAATGGGCCAGCATTCGATTGCCTGCGGCATCGATGCGCCGTTGCAGATTGATATCAGGGGCCATGTCGGATTTTATTGCGGCGGCATGAACAGCCACGCGGAGCTGACTATTCATGGCCATGCGGGCGTAGGAACTGCGGAAAACATGATGTCCGGCATTGTCTGGGTGAAAGGCAATTCATCGGAATCCGCTGGCGCCACAGGCAATGGCGGGCTTCTGGTGATTGATGGCGATGCTTCCTCGCGTTGCGGCATATCAATGAAGGGCATTGATATTGTGGTGGGTGGTTCGGTCGGTCACATGTCGGCCTTTATGGCTCAGCGCGGCAATCTGATTGTCTGCGGTGACGCGGGAGACGCGTTGGGCGATTCTATTTATGAGGCGCGACTTTATGTGAAGGGCAAGGTGGCGAGCCTTGGTCCCGATTGCATCGAGAAGGAAATGCGGGTGGAACATCTGGCTGATCTTGAGC
>CAZAMS010000194.1:0-10205 GCA_964486305.1 uncultured Aestuariivirga sp. | reverse complement strand
ACCATCGGCTGGATGGATACGCCGGGTGAAGATCGCATCATGAAGACCTATCATGACGCAGAAACCGGCTGGCTCGCGAAGGCGGAAGCAGGCAGGCCCTTTGGCCGCTTGCTGAAGCCCGATGAAGTGGCGCGGGCTTGCGGATATCTGTCGAGCGATGAATCGGGCTTGATGACTGGTTCGATCATCGACTTTGATCAACAGGTTTTAGGCGCTGGAAATTCGCCAGCGGAACCGCCTGAGGTCTAAGACCTGCGGCCACGCATTTCGGCGACAGCGACTGTCAGTGTCATGGCAAGCGAGAGGGTTGCTGCCATGGAGCGGAAGCCTTCGAAATTTGCTTCGGCGACCTCGAACCAAATTTCGGCGAGGGAAGCCAGCGGGGAGAAACCTGAATCGGTGACGGCCACGATGGGCACATTGCGCGCCGCGGCAGCCTGGGCCAATGCCACGGTTTCAGAAGCATAAGGGGTGAAGCTGATGGCGAGCACGGCGTCGCGTTTCGTGGCAAAGCCCAATTCCTCCTGTGCCAGTCCGCCGATGGCATCAATCAAGACATTCCGCACACCGAGCTTTCCAAAAGCGTAGGACATGTAAGTTGAAATCGGGAAGGAACGCCTGAGGCCCAGGAGATAAATGGTCTCGGCCTTGCTCAGAATTTCCACGGCGTGGTCGAGTTTTTTTGGTTCCAGCCTTTCCTGCAAGGTGTTGATCGATTTTTCTGCCGCCTCGGTGAAGCCCTGAAAGATGACGTGTGATTTTGAGGCTGAGAGGGCATGGAGCCTGAGCTGTTCAATGCGTTCCTCGTAGTTCAGAATGCGGTCCCTCAGCCTTGAGCGAAACACTTCCTGAAGTTCAGAAAAACCCTGATACCCCATGGCCTGGGAGAAGCGCACCAGCGTCGAAGGCTGCACGTCTGCCGCCACCGCGATCGAAGCAACCGTGCCAAAGGCGATCTCATCGGGGTGCTCCAGGGCATAGGTCGCGACCTGGGTGAGCCGCTTTGGCAGGCTGGCCCCGCGTTCAATGATGCGGCTTTTGAGGCTTTGAAAGTCCCGCGGGAGGATGTCAATTTCGCTCACTTTTGGCTCACTTTTGATGGCAAGTTGCGCAGAAAGACCTAGTAAATCACAGCTTTTCACTTGTGCCAAGGAAATAGAACAATTATTCCACCAGTGAAGCAGGCGGAAGGAATCATCTATGGCGTCTCTTGGCGTGGCAGTTATCGGTACGGGGTTCATGGGAAAATGCCATGCCATGGCCTGGAGTCATGTGCGGGCAGTATTCGGTGGCGAAACAGAAATCCGTTTGGAGGTGCTGTGCGATACCAATGATGCGGTGACGCGGCAGAAGGCACGTGAAGGCGGTTTTGCACGGGCCGAAACCGATTGGCGCAGACTTCTTGATGACTCCCGCGTTGATATTGTTTCGATTACCACGCCCAACAATTTGCACCGGGAAATGGCGCTCGCGTTTTTGACGGCGGGCAAGCATGTGTGGTGCGAGAAGCCGATGGCCCTCACCCTTGAGGACGCGGAGGCGATGGCCATGGCTGCTTCGATGGCCAAGGGCAAGACATTGATGGGCTATAATTACATCAAAAATCCAGCCCTCGTGCATGCGCGGAAACTCATTCACGAGGGAGCACTTGGCAGAATCATTCATTTCCGTGGGCAGGTTGACGAGGATTATCAGGCGGATGAAAATGTGCCGTGGTCATGGCGCTCGCGTCTTGAGACTGGCGGGCTCGGTGTATTGGGCGATCTCACCTGTCATATCGTGAGCTTTGCCCATTATCTTGTGGGTGATGTTACGCAGGTTTGCGCGGATATTGATACGGTGCACAAGTTTCGCCCCGTGCCCGGATCACATGAAAAGCGCGCCGTGGAAAATGAAGATATTGCCCATGCGATGGTACGCTTTGAGGGCGGTGCGACGGGTGTACTGATGGCAAGCCGCGCGGCGCACGGGCGCAAGAATATGATACGCATTGAAGTGCATGGCACCAAGGGCATGATTGCCTCTGACCAGGAACGGATGAATGAATTGCAGCTTTATGTGGCCGATGAACCAGCGGCGCAGCGCGGCTTCAAGACTATTCTCACGGGTCCAGCACATGCGCCCTATGGCGCGTTCACGCCTGCGCCGGGGCATCAACTGGGGTTCAATGAACTCAAGGTGATCGAATGCAAACACTTCCTTGATTGCATCGAGAGCGGGGATGAGCCTTACGTGAATTTTGCCGAGGGGTTGAAAATTGAAAAGGTCATTCACGGTATTGCGGCATCGGCTGCCAGCGGAAGCTGGCTTGACGTGCGGTAATCAGAGCCCCGTTACGGCTTCGGAAATTCTTCCAGCATTCGTTTTTCAAGCTCGGCGAGGTCCTTGGGCAGGGGCTGGCCGGTACTGCGGAGTTCGTTCAGTTTCTGGTGCAACAGTTCATACAGTTCATGAACGTCCTCCGGCTGGTTGTTGATCTGACTTACCAGCAGGCTGATCTGCGACTGAAGCTCTTCCAATGCCATGGGGCGTTCTCCTCAGTTATCATCATAACCCCTGGACCTTCGCGAAGCACCTGAAATCGGCGCGCGGCGGCGGGCGTTGTCGGGCGGTTCCCCGGCAAGGGTGCGTTTCAGGCGGCGGATAAGGATGGCTTTTGATTTTGCATCCGCCACTTTGCTGATTTCCTGATCGATGTCGAGATGCAGGCCGGCGAGGTCATTGTTCCAGTCGGGCCTTGCAAGATTTGACGGATCAATGCGCGGCTTGGTCTCGGCGGAGATAAGCGCACAGGCGCTGCCGCTCAAATCATAAACATCATCGAGCCTTGGACGAAGTATGCAATCACCCTCGACAATTACGCCGGTGATCGCCTGTTGCAGGGCCAGTTGCGGCTCTTCTTCGCCGTGGGTGAGGAAAACGGTTTTGCCAACGGGCTTGCGCTCCTTCAGCCACTCAACAAGTTCCGGTCCATCGGCGTGGCCGGAATAATCCTCAAACTGGCGTATGGTGGCGCGCACGGTGATTTCCTCACCCATGATTTTCACCATCTCGGCCCCGCTCTGCAGTATGTAGCCAAGCGAACCCGCCGCCTGGAAACCCACCAGCAAAACCGTTGTGCTGGCCTGGAACAAATGGTTTCTCAAGTGGTGCCGGATTCGGCCCGCATCGCACATGCCGCTTGCGGCAATGATGATATGAAAGCCCGAGAACCTTGCGATGGCTTTGCTGTCCTCCACCGTTTCGGTGCTTTTCAGCAGCGGTGAATTGAAGGCGCGGAAAAGGTCCTCGCCATGGTCCAATTCCTTGGCGTATTTCTTGAAAATGGCCGAGGCCTTGTTGGCCAAGGGTGAGTCAATGAAGATGGTGGTGCTGGGAACCTTGCCCTGCTCCATGAGCCAGACAAGATCGGTCACCACTTCCTGGGTGCGTTCCACCGCAAAGGAAGGGATGAGAAGTGCGCCTTTACGGGCAGCAGCAGCGTTCAATTCCTGCGCCATCAATTCGCGGCGCTTTTCCTCAGAGCGTTCGAAGCGATCCCTGCCGCCATAGGTTGATTCACAGATGACATAATCAAAGCCGGTTGGCGCTTCCGGATCGGGCTGCAGCATCTTGTGATCAGGACCGATGTCGCCGGAGAACAGGACGCGCAGCGGCGGTTTACCTGCTTGCGCGACTTCAACTTCGATGGACGCGCTCCCCAGGAGATGGCCCGCATTCCACCAGTGGGCGCGAATGCCTTTTGCGGGTTCAATCCAGGTTTCATAGTCCAGCGCTGCAAAATAATCGAGGGCATTCATGGCGTCTTCCAGCGTGTAGATCGGTTCCACCTCGGGAAGGCCGCGCTGGAGATTGCGCTTGTTCTGGAACTTGGCATCGGACTCCTGGATGAAGCCGGAGTCGGGCAGCATGACGGCGCAGAGATCGACGGTCGCCGCGGTGCAATGGATTTTTTTGGTGAAGCCGTTTTTCACAAGTTTTGGAATGAGTCCGATGTGATCAATATGGCCGTGGGTGAGCAGCATGGCATCGAGGCTTGCAGGATCAAATGGGAAGCTGCGATAGTTGAGCTCGCGTTCGGTTTTTGAGCCCTGAAACATGCCGCAATCAATGAGCACTTTTGCCTCATCGGTTTCCAGGAGATAACACGAGCCGGTGACAGTCCGGGCCGCGCCATGAAATTTAAGGCGAATGGACATCATTACTCCTTGGGAATTTGAAGGCCGCGGGCTTTGAGCTCTTCCCAGGCCTGCTCGGACGTATCGGCAAAGTCGAAGAGCTTGAGGTCGCTTTCGCGGATGAGTTTGGCTTTGGCAAAGGTTGCAAAATTAATGGCCTGATTCCAGAATTTTGAATCAAAGAGAACCACGGGGAGCGGCTTGAGCATTTTTCCGGTTTGCCTGAGGGTTAGGATTTCAAAAAGCTCATCCAGGGTGCCGAAGCCGCCGGGAAAAACCACAAGCGCTGCGGCGCGCATGGCAAAATGCATTTTACGCATGGCGAAATAATGAAAACGGAAAGTGAGCTCGGGCGTGGAATAGGGATTTGGTTCCTGCTCGTGGGGCAGCGTGATGTTGTAGCCGATGGAGGGAGCATCGGCGTCGTGGGCGCCGCGGTTGGCTGCTTCCATGATGCCGGGGCCGCCGCCTGTGGCAATCACATTCTGGCGCGACAAGGACTGATTGAACTTTGCGCCACCGTGGCTTGAGCAGATGGTTGCGAATTTTCGCGCCGCCTCATACCAGCCGGAACCATCGGCTTCCCGCACGCGCGATGAACCAAAGACAACGACCGTCGACTCAACGCCCCATTTGCGCAAGTATTCTTCGGCTTTCTGGTACTCGAGCTGGAACCTGAGGCCCCTGGTGGAATCGCCCAGCAGGAATTCCTGGTCGTAGGCGGCAAGCCTGAACGCAGATGAATCTATTTGCGGAATATTGGAAGGCCGGTTGGTCAATGGAAATCCCGAACTTATTTGATTTTGGCAAAGGGTAGCTGCTATTGAAGTTGAATAGAAGAGGACAGTGTTATGGCCGGGAAGACAGCGTTTGCCGCAAAGTTCATTGCCGAACCGGGGAAGAAAATTTCACTCAGCAAACATGGCCCGCGCGACGGCAGGGCCTTTGATGACAAGGAAAAGGCCAAGGCCCAATTGAGCAAGGACGCTGAAGCCATTGATGCCTTGCAGGACAGGCTTTTTGCCGAAGGCAAGAGGGCGCTGCTGGTGGTGCTGCAGGGCATTGATTGTTCCGGCAAGGACGGCACGGTGCGCGCCGTGTTCAACACGTCAGGGCCTTTGGGCGTGACGGTGAAATCCTTTGGTGTTCCTTCCGAGGTGGAGCGCGCCCATGACTATTTGTGGCGGGTTCATAATGCCTGCCCGGCGAGGGGATATATCGGCGTGTTCAATCGTTCCCATTATGAGGACGTGCTGGTGGTGAAGGTTGAAAAACTGGCGGCAGCAGACGCGATCGAGCGGCGCTATGACGAAATCAACGCGTTTGAAAAACTGGTCGCCAATTCCGGCACGCGCATTTTGAAATTCATGCTGAATGTTTCGAAGGAAGAGCAGGCGGTGCGCCTGCAGGAGCGGGTTGATGATCCAACCAAGCAATGGAAATTCAAGACCAGTGATCTGGAAACGCGTGCCAAGTGGAATGACTACATGTCGGCCTATGAGATTGCGGTTTCGCGCTGCTCGACCGATCATGCGCCGTGGCACATCATTCCCTCGGACCGCAACTGGGTGCGCAATGCCGCGATTGCCAGAATTGTGCGCGAAACCCTGGAAGAGATGAACCCGCAGTGTCCGGGACCCAAGGACTGGGATCCGAAAGCGGTCAAGATCGTTTAACCTCTTTAAACCTTCAAACCGCGCAGGAGGATTTCCAATACGGCCTTTTGCGCGGCTTTGGAATCTTCACGGCTGCCCAAAACCGCATCGACCTGCACGGAAAAATCGGCGTAGTGCTGGGTTACTGCCCAGATGGCGAATATCAAATGGTAGGGGTCAACGGGGGCAAGCTTTCCTGCCGCGATCCATGACTGAATGACCTGGGCTTTTTCGGCAACCAGCTGCCGCAAGGGCCCTTTCAGGAATTTCTCGATCATGGGCGCGCCATGGAGAATTTCGTTGGCAAACAACCTTGAGGCCTTGGGATTGGCATCGGACATCTGCATCTTGGCCGAGATATAGCGCGTGAGCTCGTTCAGGGGATCGCCAGCCGGATTAAGCTCGCGCAGGGGTTCCAGCCAGTCGCTCAGCGTGTGCTCGAGCAAAGCCACGTAGATGTCTTCTTTGCGGCGGAAGTAATAAAGAAGATTGGGCTTCGACATTTCGGATTTTGCCGCGATCTGGTCCACCGTGGCGCCGCGAAAGCCGGAGGCTGAAAAAACATCAAGCGCCGCATCGAGGATCAGCTCCTTGTTGCGCGCCTGAATGCGGGTATCGACCACGGGATTGGCTTTGGTATGTGGCATTTCGGCTACCTTATAATTCTTGATCAAATGGTCAAGAGCAGTTAGCTTTCCGCAATAACAAGAATTGCCCGGGGAGGGGTTATGGCGGCTCAAGCCGTGATAGACGCGCGTGACCTGAGCCTCACGTTCACCACGGCTGATGGGCCGGTCTATGCCCTGGAAGGCATCAACCTCACGGTGAATGACGGGGATTTTGTTTCCTTCATCGGGCCTTCGGGCTGCGGCAAGACCACGCTGTTGCGGGTGATTGCCGATCTGGAACAGGCGACGAGCGGCGCCATGTCGGTGAATGGCATGAGCCCGGCGCAGGCGCGGATGGCGCGGGCCTATGGCTATGTGTTTCAGGCGCCGGCGCTTTATCCGTGGCGCACGGTGGAAAAGAATGTGGCTCTGCCGCTGGAGATCATGGGCACTGCGGATGCAGCGTCGCGGGTGAAGCGCAATCTGGAACTGGTAAACCTCGGCGGGTTTGAGAAGAAGTTTCCGTGGCAATTGTCAGGCGGCATGCAGCAGCGGGTTTCCATTGCGCGCGCGCTTGCGGTTGAGCCCAAGCTGCTGCTCATGGATGAGCCCTTTGGGGCGCTTGATGAAATTGTGCGGGACAAATTGAACCAGCAATTGCTGGAGCTGTGGGCCGCCACGAAAAAAACCGTGGTGTTTGTGACGCATTCGATTCCGGAAGCGGTGTTTCTGTCTTCCAAGATTGTAGTGATGAGCCCACGGCCTGGCCGCATCATTGATGTGATCGAAACAAATTTGCCGGCGAGCCGCACGCTTGATATCCGCGAGACGCCGGAGTTTCTGAAAATCGCCCACCGGGTGCGGGAAGGCTTGAAGGCGGGGCATAGCTATGAGGACTGATGCTTCACGTCTGGCAAATGCTTCGAGGCTCACGGGCTTTGCCCGTTCGCACCTCAGCATGAGGGATGTCCCACACCCTGAGGTGCGAGCGTTAGCGAGCCTCGAAGGGGCTGCGAAAGATGAGTAACACGCGCACAGAACGTAATTCCATTCTCCCCGTTACGGTCGTGTGCGCCATCATTCTTGTTCTCTGGTATGTGGCTGCAATCTTCATGAACACTGTTGTAGCCCAGCCGAAGATTGAGACTTTGGGTGGCGGCTTTGCCAATACTTTGAATGTGTCGTGGAGCCTGGACCGCCCGGTTATTCCAGCACCGCATCAGGTTGTGGTCGAAGTCTGGAATACAGTTTTCACCATTGCGCCGTGGAAGGTGAAGTCGCTGGTCTATCATGTCTGGGTGACGCTGTCTTCGACGCTGCTTGGGTTTGTCCTGGGAACCTTGTTGGGTATCGGGCTCGCCGTGGCCATTGTGCATTTCAAGTTGCTGAGCAAGAGCCTGATGCCGTGGATCATCGCATCACAGACCATTCCCATTCTTGCCATTGCGCCGATGGTCATCGTTGTGCTGGGGTCCGTGGGGCTCACCGGGCTGGTGCCCAAATCCGTCATCTCCATGTACCTGTGTTTCTTCCCCGTCGCCATCGGCATGGTGAAGGGGCTCACCTCGCCGGACCCGATGCAGCTTGAGCTCATGCGGACTTATAATGCGAGCGTATCCCAGGTGTTGTGGAAGCTGCGATTTCCAGCAGCGATGCCGTTCCTCTTTGCGTCCCTCAAGGTGGCCGTTGCCATTGCGCTGACCGGAGCAATCGTCGGTGAACTGCCCACAGGCGCGCAGTCTGGCATTGGTTCGCGCATGCTGGCCGGTTCCTACTACGGGCAGACCATTCAAATCTGGTCGGCGCTGGTTGCAGCTTCTGCCGTGGCAGCCATGCTGGTTTATGGCGTGGGCGGGATTGAACGGATCGTTAACAGGCACATGGGAGCGAGGGCATGAAGGCTTCTTCGCTCCGCGATATTCTGGCACCGGCGATTTTCGGGATCGCCGTTCTCATCCTGTGGCAGGCGGCGGTGCGGTATTTCAATGTGCCCTTCGTGATATTTCCGGCACCGACGGATATCTGGTCCAAGCTCATTGTCTCGCTGCCCACGCTTTATGAGGATTTTGTGCAGACCTTCATTCGCGCGGTGATTCCGGGCTGGATTATTGGTTCACTCTCAGGCTTCGTCGTGGCGCTGCTGTGTGACCGGTTCGCTTTCCTGCGCCAGGGGCTTTTGCCGTTGGGCAATTTGGCGGCGGCCCTTCCCATTGTCGGCGTAGCCCCCATCCTGGTCATGTGGTTTGGGTTTGACTGGCAATCGAAGGCCGCCATGGTTGTGGTGATGACCTTTTTCCCCATGCTGGTGAATGCGGTGGCGGGCCTGCAGGCCTCGGGACATCTGGAGCGCGACCTGATGCGGAGCTATGGCGCCAACTGGTTTCAGACGCTCATAAAACTGCGACTTCCCGCCGCCATGCCTTTCATTTTCAACGCGCTCAAGATCAACTCGACATTGGCCATGATTGGCGCAATTGTTGCCGAGTTTTTCGGAACGCCGATTGTGGGCATGGGCTTTCGCATTTCAACGGAAGTGGGCCGCATGGGGCTGGATATGGTTTGGGCTGAAATCGCCGTGGCAGCACTGGTGGGTTCAGCATTCTACGGGTTGCTTGTCGCTCTCGAGCGCTGGGTGACTTTTTGGCATCCGTCTTACCGGAGGTAAGCGGGAATTTGAACGAAGCATGGAGGACTAAAACAATGAAGAAATACTTACTCGCCGCAGCAGCGGCCAGTGCGCTTCTTATGAGCTCGGGCGGCGCTTTTGCCGAGGCCGTAAAGCTTCAGCTGAAGTGGGTGACGCAGGCGCAGTTCGCCGGTTACTACCTGGCGCAGGCCAAGGGCTTCTACAAGGATGCGGGCCTTGATGTCACTATCATGCCAGGCGGCCCGGACATCAATCCGCAGCAGGTGCTTGCTGGCGGTGGTGCTGACGTGGTGATCGACTGGATGCCATCGGCATTGGCCACCCGCGAAAAAGGTTCGCCCGTGGTCAACATTGCCCAGCCCTTCGCGCGCTCGGGCATGATGCTGACCTGCCGCAAGGATTCAGGCATTACCAAGCCGGAAGAATTCAAGGGCAAGACCTTGGGCGTGTGGTTCTATGGCAATGAATATCCCTTCCTGTCATGGATGAGCCAATTGGGACTTGCAACGGCTGGCGGCGCCGATGGCGTGACCGTGCTGAAGCAGGGCTTCAACGTGGACCCCATCCTGCAGAAGCAGGCGGATTGCATTTCGACGATGACCTACAATGAATATTACCAGATCATCGAAGCCGGCATGAAGGCGGAAGATCTCGTGGTGTTCAAGTATGAAGACCAGGGCGTTGCCACGCTGGAAGACGGGCTTTATGTGCTGGAAGACAAGCTGAAAGACCCGGCCTTCGTCACCACCATGGCGAAATTCGTCAAGGCCTCGATGAAGGGCTGGGACGAGGCGCGCGCCAATCCGGCTGAAGCCGTGAAGGTTGTTCTGGAAAACGATGCCTCCGGTTCGCAGACTGAAGGCCACCAGACCACCATGATTGAAGAGATCAACAAGCTCACTGAGGGCTCTGATGGTTCGCTTGATGTGGCTGCCGCCGAACGCACGGTGGAAACCCTGATGAAGGGTGGTTCTGATCCGGTTATCACCAAAAAGCCGGAAGGCGCCTGGGCATCGGCCGTCACCGATGAAATGAAGAAGATGTAAGGACCGTTACGGCCCCGGTATGAATGCATATCGGGGCCAATGTCGGAGCCTTGAAAAACCTGGCCTTATTC
>CAZAMS010000193.1:0-4788 GCA_964486305.1 uncultured Aestuariivirga sp. | reverse complement strand
GGAAAAGTATCAAGGCGGTTGCCAGTGTGGAGCGCTCAGGTACGATGTCACTGGCGAATTGGGTAAACCAAGCATCTGCCATTGTCGAATGTGTCAGAAGGCTTTTGGAAGTTTTGCCGCTCCCTTAGTTCCGGTACCCATCCAAAACTTTAGGTGGACCAGGGGCGCTCCGTCGGAATTTCGGTCGTCCGCGATTGCCGCCCGCGGCTTTTGCAAAGAGTGCGGAACTCCAATGTATTTGCTTGATGACGGAGGACCCAATATCGAGATGGCCATGGGTACCTTCGACCAAGCAGAAAAACTTGGACCACTCGATCATCAATCGGGCGTGGAAAGTCGGGTTCCCTGGTGCAACGACCTGGACCATTTGCCCTCTCAAAAGACTACGGACTATCGGACCCCCGAGGACATGATTAAGCTCAAAAGTTTACAACATCCTGATCATGATACTGAAATTTGGCCGCGATAATCCAAATGAGAATCGCCGCCGACATCTCGCGCGGGTGTTTGTACCTAGTCGGGGCGGTGCTGATTGGCTTACCCATCTACTTCATCGTCAGCATTTTCTATGTGAAAGCAGCGCGATCAAGCTGACGTTGACTTGCGACAAACGCTGTGACAAATGGGACAACATGAGGCAGGGCCGGGGTTTACCCCCTCGGCCTAAGTCATTGATATCAGGCGCGCGGACGTGGTGAAATTGGCAGACACGCAGGATTTAGGTTCCTGTGGGGAAACCCGTGGGGGTTCAAGTCCCTCCGCCCGCACCAAATGCGCAAAAGCTGAAGATTTTTAGGTCAATCGGAAAGACAGAGCGAGACAATGCAGGTTACAGAAACACTGAGCTCCGGGCTCAAGCGTGAATTCAAGGTCGTGGTAAACGCCGCCGAGCTGGGTAAGGAGCTGGATACCAAGCTCCACGAACTCGCGGGCCGCGCCAATATCAAGGGCTTCCGCCCCGGCAAGGTGCCGGTGCCCCACCTGAAGCGCATGTACGGCAAGTCGCTCATGGCCGAAGTGGTGCAGAAAACCATTGATGACCAGTCCAAGCAGGTTTTGGCCGAGCGCAATCTGAAGCCCGCCTACCAGCCGGAAGTGAAGCTTCCCGAAGAAGAGAAGGAAGTGAACGCCATCATGGCGGGCGAGGGCGATCTGGCCTTCTCGCTGGCCTTTGAAATCATTCCGACCTTTGAATTGAAGGACGTTTCTGGCGTCGAACTCACCCGCCACGTGGTTGAAATTGCCGATGCCCAGGTTGATGAAGCGCTGGGCCGCCTGACCACCCAATACAAGGCCTGGGATACAAAATCGGGCAAGGCCGCCAAGGGCGACAAGGTCACAATCGGCTTTGTTGGCAAAATCGACGGCAAGGTCTTTGACGGCGGCACGGCTGAAGATGTTCCCCTGGAACTTGGCTCCGGCCAGTTCATCCCGGGCTTTGAAGATCAGCTGGTCGGCACCAAGACTGGCGACGAATTGCAGGTGAAAGTGTCCTTCCCCGCCACCTATGGCGTCAAGGAACTGGCCGGAAAGCCAGCCGAATTTGACGTGAAGGTTGTAAGTGTCGAAGCGCCCAAAGAAGGCACCGTTGACGACGAATTCGCCAAGAAAATGGGTTTTGAGGATCTGGGCAAATTGAAGGACATGATTCGCTCACGCCTGTCCCAGGAATATGCCACCATGACCAGCATGAAGCTGAAGCGCGACGTTCTCGATGCGCTCGATGGCCTCTACAGCTTCGAGTTGCCCCAGCGCCTGGTTGACGCCGAATTCGGCGGCATCTGGAATGCGCTTGAGGGCGAAATGAAGAAGGCCGGCAAAAGCTTTGCCGACGAGGGAACCACCGAAGAAGCAGCCCAGAAGGAATATCGCGCCATTGCCAAACGCCGCGTTCGCCTTGGCCTGGTTCTCGGCACCCTCGGCGAAAAAGAGGGTATCCAGGTGAACGAGCAGGAGCTTCAGCAGTCCCTGATGGCCCGCGCCCGCCAGTTCCCCGGCCAGGAAAAACAGGTGTTTGAGCATTATCGCAAAAACCCCAACGCGCTCATCGAATTGCGCGGCCCCGTGTTTGAGCAGAAGGTCGTTGATTTCCTCGTTTCCAAGGCAAAGGTCACGGAGAAGTCCGTAAGCCGCGAAGAATTGCAGGCCATGGTCCAGGATGACGAGGAAGATCACGCCGGCCACGATCATGATCACGGTGATCACGATCATTCCGGCCACGACCATGATCATTCGCACGATCACCATGATCACGACCACACCGAAGCCAAGCCGAAGAAAAAGCCGGCAGCCAAAAAGACCAAGAAGGAAGACTAAAACCTTCGACAGGGCGGAGTTCAAGATTTGAAGGTCACGCACTTCGTCCTCGCCCGCAACGCGGGAGAGGAAGGGGACCCGTTGCGGAACGCAATGGGGTAGGTGAGGGCACTTCGCCGACAAAGTGCCCTCATCTATCCCATGCCACTTCGTGCCATGGGCCCCTTTCTTCTCCCGCTTCGCAGGAGAAGACATTCGGCAACAGTTATCCGTTTTTGAAATGGGGGCTTCCCGAAGCGCAAAGCGTGACCTATCTATAGGGAAGCGAAATGATTTGATTCACCGGAATTGAGGACGACCTATGCGCGATCCCGTAGATTACCTGACCAAGGCCTCATTCTGGCCGTCGGTCATTCAGCAAGAGGCCCGCGGCGAGCGCGTCTATGATTTGCCGTCCCGGCTTTTGCGTGAGCGCATCATTTTTATCACCGGCGCCATTGACGACAATGTTGCGGCTTCCGTGTGCATGCAGCTTCTCTTCCTTGAGGCCGACAATCCCAAGAAAGAGATTTCCATGTACATCAATTCGCCCGGCGGCGTGGTGTCATCGGGCCTCTCGATTTACGACACCATGCAATTCGTCCGCCCCAAGGTTTCAACCACGGTCATGGGGCAGGCGGCCTCCATGGCCTCCCTTTTGCTGGCGGCAGGTGAGAAAGACATGCGCTTTGCCTTGCCCAATGCCCGCGTCATGGTGCACCAGCCATCGGGCGGTTACCAGGGCCAGGTGACTGATATTTTGATTCACGCGAAGGAAGTTGAAAGCCTCAAAAAGCGCCTCAACGAAATCTACGTCAAGCACACGGGACGTGATTTTAAAGCAATCGAGGAGGCCCTTGAGCGCGATAATTTCATGACGGTGGAAACTGCTAAGGAATTCGGCTTGATTGACAAAATACTGGAAAAGAGGGCAGAACCAAGTGATTCCAAGTAGTTAACGTAAATATTTGTGGTGAATTTGGAGTCAGTTTGTAGGCGTGACAAGGTGGCCATCAATTTTTGATTAACTCTAGCGGCGCATGCTGGATTGAGTCGTAGGGTTTGAGCTAAGTTCGCCTTGTTTGTGACAATTGAGTGATATCTCATTAAAGGCTTGGCATGTATATTGCTGATGAATTGCCAGCCGGATTGTTCAAGGAGAAAACATGAGTAAGGCAAGCGCGGGCGACAACAAGAACACGCTGTATTGCTCTTTCTGCGGAAAGAGCCAGCATGAAGTCCGCAAGCTTATTGCCGGACCCACCGTATTCATCTGCGACGAATGTGTCGAACTCTGCATGGATATCATCCGTGAAGAGAACAAATCATCGCTGGTGAAATCAAAAGACGGTGTGCCTTCGCCCCAGGAAATCCGCAAGGTGCTGGATGATTACGTCATCGACCAGGTTTATGCGAAAAAAGTTTTGGCTGTTGCCGTTCACAACCACTACAAGCGTTTGAACCACGCGGCCAAGAACAATGACGTGGAACTGGCAAAGTCGAACATTCTGCTCGTGGGCCCGACAGGCTCCGGCAAGACATTGCTGGCCCAGACGCTGGCCCGCATTCTCGATGTGCCCTTCACCATGGCCGACGCCACGACGCTCACCGAAGCAGGTTACGTCGGCGAGGACGTTGAAAACATCATTCTGAAATTGCTGCAGTCCGCCGACTATAATGTCGAGCGCGCCCAGCGCGGCATTGTTTACATCGACGAAGTGGACAAGATTTCGCGGAAATCTGACAATCCTTCGATCACCCGTGACGTGTCGGGCGAAGGTGTGCAGCAAGCGCTTCTGAAAATCATGGAAGGCACCGTTGCCTCCGTGCCACCCCAGGGCGGCCGCAAGCATCCCCAGCAGGAGTTCCTGCAGGTGGATACCACCAACATCCTGTTTATCTGTGGCGGTGCCTTTGCCGGCCTCGAACGCATTATCAACCAACGCGGCAAGGGCTCGGGCATCGGCTTTGGCGCCGAAGTGAAGTCCGTGGACGACCGCCGCACCGGCGCGCTGCTCCGTGAACTGGAACCCGAAGATTTGCTGCGCTTCGGCCTCATTCCCGAATTTGTGGGCCGTTTGCCGGTGATCGCAACGCTGGAGGATTTGGACGAGGCCGCCCTCATTCAAATTCTGACCGCCCCCAAGAATGCCCTGATCAAGCAATACCAGCGCCTGTTCGAAATGGAAGGCGTGAAGCTCACCTTCCCTGAAGAATCCTTGCGCTCTATTGCCCGCCGCGCCATTGACCGCAAAACCGGGGCCCGGGGCCTGCGCTCCATCATGGAACTGATCCTGCTGGAAACCATGTTTGATCTTCCCACCATGAACGGTGTCGAAGAGGTGGTAATCTCCAAGGAAGTCGTTGATGGCGATGCCAAGCCTTTGCTGATTTATGCTGACCGTGAAAAGCAGGGCAACGCGAAATTGGCTCCTGCCTCTGCCTAAAATGGCCAATTGTGGCCATTGAAAAATTGAAGCCGGACCTCCATTT
>CAZAMS010000192.1:0-3867 GCA_964486305.1 uncultured Aestuariivirga sp. | reverse complement strand
CGCTAATGAGATCGCACGCGCGCTGATACCCATGATGGCCCGGAGCCCAATGAGCTCCAATTAAAGGCCGGATACATTGATGCAAGACCGTCCACCGCCAAATCGATAAAACTTCTTGCAACACACGGCCGGACCATACATATGGGTCAATCGCGTCGATTTGGCAGCTTCGGCCGTATGTCCGGTCATTGGGCCATTCAAGTCATGGTGGTTTGCCATTGAAGGTGTCGGCCCGAACATGATTCAAGCTCCCAAACTGGAGCGGCGAATCATGCGCACTGAACTCTGTGACTATGAGGTTCTTCAACGAGATCAAGCAATGCCGACGGATCGATACGCGTTATGACAAGCTCGCGGCAAACTACCTTGCCTTCATCAAGCTGGCGTCAATCCGCATTTAGCTGCGCGCTTATGAGTCCACACCCTAGGCATTGCGGTTCGCAGCACGTCCCGCAGCTTTTCCATGGCTTTTTTTGTTGTTTTCTCATCGGCCGCGGCAAAGCCCATCAGCAGGCCGCGTTGCACATTGCTGTGGCGGTATTGGATTGACAGGGGCGAGACGTTTACGCCCTGCGCAAGTGCGGCACGCGCAATAGCTTTATCATCGTGATCTTTGTGAAAGAGTCCGACGAGCTGTATGCCTGACTCGGTGCGGCGCAGGCGCAGCCATGGGCTGAGATAATCTTCGCAGATCTCCATGAAATATTGCCGCCGCGTGGCATAAAGCCGGCGCATGCGGCGCAGGTGCCGGGCGAAGTGTCCCTCGTTGATAAAATCGGCGAGTGCCGCCTGGGTGACGAGCGGGGCAAACTGCCCCGTTACGCTGAGCGCCGAGGTAATGCCTTCACGAAGGGCTTCAGGGACAACGAGAAAGCCCAGGCGCATGGCCGGGAACAGAATCTTGGCAAAGGTTCCCACATAGACAACGCGGTTTGAGGCGCTGATGCCCTGGAGCGCCGGAATGGGCTGGCCCTGAAAACGGTATTCACTGTCGTAATCGTCTTCGATGATCCAGGAATTCCAGTTTTCCGCCATGTGGATGAGATTGAGGCGCTGTTCCATTGGCATGGTGACGCCCAGGGGATGATGACAGGAACGCGTTACAAAGATGAGACGCGGTACAACCGGGGGAGGTTCAAGATTCCAGCCGCTGTCACTGACCTGCAAAGGCGTTAGGTTTGCCCCTGCCGAGAGAAAGGCCGCTCCTGCACCATAATATCCTGGCTCCTCCATCCATACGGTATCGCCGGGATCAATCAGCAATCGCGCCAGGAGATCAAAGGCTGATTGGGCGCCATTGGTCATGACAATTTGCTCCGGCTTGCAGGTCATGCCGCGCGAGGCCGTGAGATAGCGCGCGATGGCTTCGCAGAGCGCGGGATAACCGCCGATGTGATAGGTGCCAAACAGGTCGTGGCGCGCCAGCTTCGCTCTTTTGCTGAGCAGCTTTGACCAGGTGGTGAAGGGGAAATTGTCGGAATCGGGCAGCCCGGGGTGAAAGGCAACGAGACCCGGACTGCCATAGTGATGGGGCTGTGCCAGCATGATTTTTCCGCGCGCTGATATGGTGTTGCCTGTCTCGCTGCGCGTTTTCTTTGCGGCACTGGCGGGCGCGGGAAGAGCCATCACCAGGGGCGGCGAACCGCGCCGAATCAGCAAATAACCCTCAAGGGCCAGTTGTTCGTAAGCTGCGATGACGGTGTTGCGGCCAACCGCCAAGTCTTTGGTGAGAAGGCGGGTGGAGGGCAGGGCTGTGCCGCTGGGCAAAACCCGGCGCTCGATAAGACTGCGGAGCTGGCCGTAGAGCTGGCGGTGCAGATTGGCGGCGATTCTGCGGTCAAGGGTAATGCTCTCAAGGGGGAAGGTGATTGCCACGGTGGTTCCCAAAAATGATTGTATTCTGGTTCTAACATTAGAACCAATGCGGACATAAGCTCAAGCCCATTGAAGTGACAAGTTTCAGTCCGGGGTGGACGCAATGCAGCGCTTAAAGGTTGGTGTCATCGGTGCGGGTGGAATTGCCCAGATCGAGCATATTCCGAACCTGATGAAGCTGAAGCAGAAGTTTGAGATTCTGGGCGTATGTGACCCTTCGGCAAAGGTGCGCGCTTTTGTTCGCGGGCAATTCGGACTTGCGGCGTTTGAAAGTGTCGATCAGCTTCTGGCGCTGTCACTTGATGCTGTGGTGATTGCATCACCTGATCCCCTGCACCACGAACAGGTTCTTGCCGCATTGGCGCGCGGGCTCGATGTCTTTTGCGAGAAGCCACTTTGTTATTCTGCTGCCGATATCGATGATTTGATTGCGGCCCGCGACCGTGCAGGCAAGGTTCTGCAGGTCGGTTACATGAAGCGTTTTGATCCGAGCTACGAGGCGGCGCTTGCCCGCATGCCGGGGACGGCGAAAACCTTGCGCTACGTGGCCGTTGAAGTGAATGATCCCGATGCCTGGCCATTCATCAGGCATCACACGTGGTGCCATGGCGATGATGTGCCGCTAGATTTGATGGCCTTCGTGCGTGCCAAGCAGCAAGAGCAGGTGAAGCGCGCTGTGCCTGCTCCGCTTGATCCCATGAGCTATCGTGGCTTTACGGGAGCCTATTGCTCCTCGCTCGTGCATGATGTGAATGCGGTTCACGGTCTTCTGGATGGGCTTGGCATTCCGGATGGCGAGATTGCCGGGGCCCAGCTTTTTGCCAGGGGCGATGGCGGGCAGGGCGCGGTGCGCCTGCTTGGCGGCCAAGCTCTTTGGAACATGGTTCACCTCAAGGTTCCGGCCCTTGCGGATTACCGCGAACATATCACCTTCTATTTTGATGACGGCGTGCTTGAACTGGAGTTTCCGTCGCCATGGCTCAATCACCAGCCGACGCGGCTGACGGTGAGGAAGAGCGACGGTTACACGCTGGTCAGTGAAGACGTGAGGACCGGATTTGAGGAAGCTTTCATTGAGGAGCTGAAAGGCTTCTGGTCTGCCGTAGTGGAGGGCAAGGCCGTCCGCAATACGGCGGAGCAGGCGCGCCGTGACATGAAGCTGCTCGGTGGCCTTGCCCAATATCATGCAGGGGTCCGTTCATGAAAGTCCGCATCGGCATCAATCCCATTACGTGGAGCAATGACGATGCGCCGGAGCTTGGGGGCGACATTGCGCTCGAAGTCTGCCTGAGCGAGACGAAACAGGCTGGCTACGCCGGAACCGAGCTTGGCGGCAAGTTTCCACGCAAGTCGGCGGAGCTCAAACCCATCATGCAGCGCCATGGACTTGCCGTGATTTCGGGCTGGTATGATGGCCGATGCGATGAGAAAGACGTGGGCGCAGAAATGGATGCGATCGGTCCCCATCTCCAGCTTCTGAAAGACATGAGTGCAACCCATGTGGTCTATGCCGATACGTCGCGGGGCCGCCATGGGGCGATCTGGGATCCTATTTCCCAGCGTCCAGCGCTGCAAGCGCAGGAATGGCCAGTCTATGGGCGCAAGCTTACGGAGCTTGCCGAACGCATGGCTGATTTCGGCGTGCGCATGGCCTTCCACCATCACATGGGAACCATTGTCGAGTCGGACGCCGATGTCGGTCTGCTCATGAAGCATACAGGCGAGGCAGTTGGCCTGCTCTATGATACGGGGCATTCGACTTTTTCGGGCGGCGATCCCTTGAGCCTGATCAAGGCTCATGTGAAGCGCGTCGTGCATGTCCATTGCAAAGATGTGCGGAGGCCAGTGTTCGAACGAGCCCGCGCCGAGGACATGAGTTTCATGGGCGCTGTGATGGAGGGAATCTTCACGGTGCCCGGCGATGGCTCCATTGATTATCCCGCAATCCTGCGGGTGCTCGCGGAAGCTGACTATTTGGGCTGGCTTGTGGTT
>CAZAMS010000191.1:0-2547 GCA_964486305.1 uncultured Aestuariivirga sp. | reverse complement strand
GGTGGCAAAAATAAATTTAATGTGCGGCGGCGGCTCCTCCAAAGTTTTCAAGAGCGCATTGAAAGCGCTTTTGGAGAGCATGTGGACTTCGTCGATGATGTAAATTTTATAGCGCAGGGAGACGGGGGCATAGCGCACGCTGTCGATGATTTCGCGCATGTTATCGACGCCGGTGTTGGACGCCGCATCCATTTCAATCACGTCCATATGGCGCGATTCAAGAATGGCTTCACATTGGGGCGTGAATTCCGGCATTTCGATGGAGGGTGCACCGGGATAATTCAAGGCGCGGGCGATCAAGCGGGCCGTAGTGGTTTTGCCAACGCCGCGCACACCGGTCAGCATATAGGCCTGGGCAATGCGACCCGTTGCAATGGCGTTGGTAAGGGTGCGTACCATGGCTTCCTGACCAATGAGGTCAGCGAAATTCTTTGGCCGGTATTTGCGGGCGAGAACGCGGTATCCTTGAGCGCTCATGCTATGTGGTGCTTTCGTCATGATGGCTCAGAATATTAAAGGTGGGAGGCTGGACGGGCAACCCGTTCCGATCTCGTTGGGGCTGCTTCCTTCCGGACCTGACCCGGTTGGCGAGCGGTACGTCCGCCGCCAACCTCCCGTGGGCTATATCGGTGTTTTGGGCCGAAAAAGCAAGAGCGCTGCTGACACTCCTGTCAAAGGCTGCCAATGATCTTCCGGTAGGCATCCTCGGAGAAAGCTTTGAGCGTTGTTGTGCGCACATTGCCGCCCATGGCGAGGGTCAGGTTGAATTTTGCGGCCGTGTCGTCATCGGGCGCATCTATGATGACCACCATGTCGCAGGCCCCGGTGGTCATGTAAAATTTCCGTATTTCGCAGCCCATCTTCTTGGCAAGGGCTTTGCCTGCATCCAACCGCTTGGGGCTGTCCTTTACATTTTTGATACCCTGGTCGGTCCAGCTTAAAAGCTCGATATATTTGGCCATGTGATCCTCCCAATTGCGTTTCGCGAGGCTAGGCGACAATCCGCCTTTTTCCAGCGAAATTAGCTTAAGATAGCATGGTTTTGCTGCCCTGGCGATGCGTCTGGCTCGCCTGATTGACCTTGAAGGCCTGCTCGCTTATCTGAGGGCCATGAGCCTTCGCGACATCATCACCCTGCCTGATCCGCTTCTGCGGCAAACGTCCAAACCCGTTGTTGGCGTGGACAAGGCCACGCGCAGGATTTTCGATGACATGCTCGAAACCATGTACAACGCGCCGGGCATTGGCCTGGCCGCGGTCCAGATTGGCGTGCCCCAGCGGCTGGTGGTGATTGACCTTTCCAAGGACGGCGAGGAACGCCAGCCGCTGTTCATGGCCAATCCGGAAATCATGGCGGCCAGCAAGACGTTGAGCGACTACGAGGAAGGCTGCCTCTCCATTCCGGAATTCTATGAGATGGTGACACGGCCCTCGGAGGTCAAAGTGCGCTATCTCGACCGGCAGGGCGAACCCCATGAACTCAACGCCAGCGGCGTTCTGGCCACCTGTGTCCAGCATGAAATCGACCATCTCAACGGCGTGCTGTTTATCGATTACATTTCGAAGCTGAAGCGCGACCGGGTGGTCAAGAAATTCGTGAAGGCGCAGAAGCTGGGAAAGCTTTAGGTTCATGAAGCTCGTGTTCATGGGCACACCCGAATTTGCGGTTGTCACGCTGAAAGTGCTTGTGGCGGCAGGGCATGATATTGTCGCAGTCTATTCCCAACCATCACGGCCTGCGGGACGGGGGCAGAATTTGCGGCTCTCACCCGTACATGAATTCGCAGTTTCAAAGGGTATCGAGGTTAGAACCCCTCTCTCCTTGAAATCAGTTGAAGAGCAAAAGTCATTTGCTGATCTCAAGGCTGATGCGGCCGTGGTGGTGGCTTACGGACTCATTCTGCCGCGGCCAATTCTAAGCGCACCACGTCTTGGCTGCTTCAATGTGCACGCCTCGCTTCTGCCGCGTTGGCGGGGGGCGGCACCCATTCAGCGCGCCATCAAGGCGGGAGACAGGGAATCCGGCGTTTGCATCATGCGCATGGAAGAGGGTCTTGATACGGGACCAGTATGTAACATAGGTCGCGTTGTCATAACGCCATCTATAACGGCAGGGCTGCTGCATGATCAGCTGGCAGAACTTGGCGCTACCCTTTTGGTGAGTACGCTTGCGGAAGTTAAAATTTCGTGTGCGGAACAATCAAGTGAGGGTGTGACCTACGCCAAGAAGATTGATAAGTTTGAAGCGCACATAGATTTTTCGAAGAACGCTGCCGATTTGCGCAATCATGTTCATGGCCTCTCTCCCTTTCCTGGCGCGTGGGCAAATATTCAAGGGGCTCGCGTCAAAGTTTTGACTTGCGAAGTGATTGATCAGAGAGGCGACGAAGGTGTTGCGCTTGATGATCGGCTCACGATTGGCTGTGGCAATCAGGCGGTACGGCTTCTTACCCTGCAGCGGGAAGGAAAAGGCGTAATGGATGCCGCCACATTCCTGCGCGGATTTCCCGTTTCTAAGGGCACAAGGTTTACCTGATGCCGCGCTAC
>CAZAMS010000190.1:0-4187 GCA_964486305.1 uncultured Aestuariivirga sp. | reverse complement strand
GCTCCATCTGCTAGGATATGACCACGAAACCGACAGCGAGGCCGAAGCCATGGAGGCCCGCGAAATTATGATTCTGGCAGGACTGGGAATTGAAAATCCTTACGCGTCATGAGTAACGAAACGACACCACCCCCTGTGCCGGTCCGAGAAGGCTTCCTCCGGAAATTTTTGAGCAAGTTTTCGGTCTCCCGCGACAAGGGCCTGCGTGAGGATCTGGAGAGCGTGATCGAAACCCACCAGGCGCAGAATCCGCAGGACGCTCTGGGCCAGGAAACCAAATCGATGATGCGCAACCTGATCACGTTTTCAGACCTGCGCGTTGACGATGTGATGGTGCCGCGCGCCGAGATTATCGCCATTGATGACAGCTCCACCATGCGTGAACTGCTCGGCAAATTCAACGAGGCCAATCATTCCCGGCTGCCGGTTTACCGTGAAACCCTTGATGATGTCGCAGGCATGATCCATGTGAAGGATTTCATGCGCTGGATGTCAGTGAAGGGGGCAAAACAGAAAACCAGCGCAAAAAATCCTGGCATCAGCATATCGGCAAAGGACCTGGCGCTGACGGTCAAGCAATCGGGGCTCTACCGGGAAGTTCTCTTTGTTCCGCCTTCGATGCCCGCCACCGACCTCCTGCTCAAAATGCAGGCCAGCCACATTCACATGGCCGTCGTCATTGACGAGTATGGCGGCAGTGACGGGCTTATCACCATTGAGGACCTGGTTGAAGAAATCGTCGGCGACATTTCCGATGAGCACGACACCGACGAGGAGCAGTTGATCAAATGCCAGGATGACAACGTCTATGTGGCCGACGCGCGGGTGCACATCTCCGTTGTCGACAAGCTGCTCGGCGTTGATCTCCTCTCGGATGAGGAAGAGGACGAAGCGGATACTCTTGGCGGGCTGATTTTTGAAATGGCGGGCCGGGTTCCGGCGCGCGGTGAAATCATCACGCACGACAGCGGACTGGAATTCGAAATCCTGAAATCGGATGCGCGGCGGGTAAAGCGCATTCGCATTCATGTGAAGAAACCACAAATATCTTCCGATGAAAGCGAAGGCGATGCGACGGGCTAAAGCAGGCCAGCCTCTTGCGCATATTTTTTGAGATCGACTTCCGGCCGCGCTCCCACGTGGGAAATAACTTCGGCGGCGGCAAGGCTGCCGAGCTGTGCCGAGCGCGCATGGCCAATCCCTTGCGTATAGCCAAAGAGAAAGCCTGAGGCATAGAGATCGCCGGCACCGGTCACGTCCACAACCTTGGGAACGGCAATGGCGGGAACGGTCAGGACCTCATCAGCGTGGGCCACAACGCTTCCCCGGGCCGAGCGCGTCACCACGGCGATGCCGCAGTCCTTGCGCAAAGCCTGCAAGGCGCCGCCGAAATTCTGCGTCATGTAAAGCGACTTGATCTCG
The DNA here is from genome assembly GCA_964486305.1 of uncultured Aestuariivirga sp. GTDB lineage: Bacteria > Pseudomonadota > Alphaproteobacteria > Rhizobiales > Aestuariivirgaceae > Aestuariivirga. Next base: position 2,765 of record CAZAMS010000190.1, on the reverse strand, counting down.
GTTTCATTGGCAAAGACGATGTCGATGTCGTTCCTGATAAGATCAAGAAAGCTTTCACGGTGGCGCTCGACGCAAAAGGAATCTGACAACGTAACGGACGTCAGGCGCCCGGCCCTGCGGGCAATTTTTGCCGCAAGCTTGAAGGCTTCCTTGGCTTCCGATTTATCCCAGAGGTAGCCTTCCATGTAGGTGACCTTGGCGGCGGACACGATTTTCTCGTCGACATCGGCCACGGTCAAATGCACGCAGGCGCCCAAATAGGTATTCATGGTGCGCTCGCCTTCGGGCGTCACCAAAATGAAGGAGCGTGCGGTGGCAGGACCGTCGGTTGCCGCCTTGGACTCAAACTGCACGCCCTGGGCGCGCATGTCGTGGGCATAGATTTTGCCCAACTGGTCCGCCTTCACCTTGCCGAAATAGGCGGCCTTGCCACCGAAAGAGGCCACACCCGCTGCGGTATTGCCCGCGGAACCGCCCGATATTTCAATGGCTGGCCCCATGCTGGCATAAAGCGCTTCGGCGCGCGCCTCATCGATCAGGTTCATGGAACCCTTGACCAGGCCATTCTTCTGCACAAAGGCATCATCCACCTTGGCAATCACATCAACAATGGCGTTGCCAATTGTCAGAACATCAATCCCAGCCTGCGCCATTCAAAAACTCCAAAATGCAGGCAAGCCCCTACCTCATGCCACTTGCGGAGGCAAGTCTCCCGCATTACCTAGGAACCCATGATTTCTGCAGCCTTCAAAGCCCTTGGCGACCTTCTCTCAAACGAATTTCGCTCCGTGTTGTTCAAGGCCATTGGCATGACGCTCGCTTTGTTCGTCGCCATATTGGTGGGGGTTGAAGTCTTGCTGTCCTATCTGATGGTCATTCCCTGGCCCTGGGCTGAAACACTGGCTGCCGTTGGCGCCGGGCTGGTTTTGCTGGTGGCCTTCTTTTTCATGATGGCACCGGTGACCGCAATATTCGCCGGCCTCTATCTCGATGATGTTGCCGGACGGGTTGAAGCCCGGCATTACGGCCGGGATCCCAAAGGCGTGCCGCTTTCAGGCTTTCGCGCCATTCAGACCTCATTGCAGTTTGCGCTTATTATTCTTCTCGTGAACATTGCTGTGCTTCCTCTCGTCTTCACGGGCATTGGCGCTGTAGCCCTTATCGTTGCCAATGCTTATCTTTTATCCCGCGAGTTTTTCGAGATGATTGCCATGCGGCATATGCCTGTCGACGAGGCGCGCCTGCTTCGCAGGGAAAATACACCGCGGGTTTTTGCTGCAGGATTTGTGCCTGCCCTCCTGTCAATCATTCCTATAGTGAACCTGGTGGTGCCGCTCTTTGCAACGTCCTACTTCATGCATATCTTCAAACAGGTGCGGGCGACTTCTCGCTGAACTGGCAAAGATCAGAGATGTGACAGCGCCAGCATTCAGGCTTGCGCGCCTTGCAGACGTAACGCCCATGGAGGATCAGCCAGTGATGGGCGTGGCGCAGGTATTGTTTGGGAATGATTTTCAATAATTCTTTTTCCACCTCTAATGGAGATTTTCCGGGTGCGAGCCCCGTCCGGTTACCAAGGCGAAAGAGATGAGTATCAACGGCAATGGTGGGATGGCCGAAAACAATATTGAGAACCACATTGGCGGTTTTTCGCCCCACGCCGGGAAGTGCCTCGAGGGCCTCGCGTTCGCCTGGAACTTTGCTGCCATGTTTCCCGACAAGGATTCTTGAGAGCGCGATCACATTTTTGGCCTTGGCGCGGTAGAGGCCGATGGTTTTGATGTACTCGCGCAAGCCATCTTCACCCAAGCTCACCATTTTTTCCGGCGTATCGGCAATTTTGAAAAGGGAAACCGTCGCGCGGTTGACACCGACATCGGTGGCTTGCGCCGACAGCACCACCGCCACCAGAAAAGTGAATTCATTGACGGAGTCCAGCTCACCCTTTGGCTCGGGTTCAATTTCATGGAAACGCCGGAAAACCTCCACGATTTCCTGCGGCTTCAAACGCCTTGCCTTTGCCATGAATCCTCTGCTCAAATGGATAGAGTTTCTAGCGCGCTTCCCGGCGAAGTGGAATTACTTCGCCGAAAAGGAATCGCGCCAGATTAATAATTTGGAGTATGTCCTTGTCGACGAGGTCATAGCATGGATGAAATCAACCCGAAAACTTGGCGGGCCGCCCTCACACCGCATCGCTCCCTTTCGCCCAAAGGATTCGTGATCCTGATGTCGGTCATTGCGGGATTTAGTTTCGCGGGCGGCTTGTTTTTTTATATCATCGGGGCCTGGCCCGTTGTGGGTTTCATGGGGCTTGATGTGGCCCTGATCTGGTGGGCCTTCCGTGCAAATTTTGCCGATGCCCGGCGGGCCGAACATATTGAAATCACGCCCCATGAGCTTGTCCTGAGGCGTCTTGCCGAACGGAAGCCTGCCCAGGAGCAGCGATTCGCCCGGCGCTGGGTGCGAGTGGAATTGGAGGAAGATCGGGAACGGGAGCTGATTGGCCTGTTATATTTACGTTTTGGCGGAAAACGCACGGAAATTGCCAGTTTCCTGGGGGCCCAGGAGCGCCTTGCCTTTGCCCAGGCCCTGAAAGCGGCGCTCACAAATCCGCATTTCTAGAGCAAATCCCGGCGAAGTTGCATGACTTCGCCGACAAGGATTTGCTCCAACATCTTGATCTGGCGCGATTCCTTTTCGGCGAAATGAATTTACTTCGCCGGGAAGCGCGCTAAGCAAGAAACGGGTGGTTCTTAAGCCTG
>CAZAMS010000189.1:0-7172 GCA_964486305.1 uncultured Aestuariivirga sp. | reverse complement strand
CTGGAACAAAACGGTAGGCGGAACTGAGGTTGCAAGGTTGCGCGGCTTGAAAGCGGTGGAGCCGATCCAATAGAGCGGCGACAAGAAAATCAGCGTGATCAGCAGCACTGATACAATGGCCACACGATTGAATGCTTTCTTGCGCGATGAAGCAACGGCAGCCATAATCAGCGTTCCTTTACCTTGTTCAAATATTTTACATAGATGTTGGTGATGGCCAGCACCATGATGAGAACGATATAGGCGAGCGCACAGGATTTACCGGTTTGCCATTCCTGGAAGGCGAATTTGTAGAGCTTGATGGAGATCAGTTCGGTGGTGGGCTGGGTGCTCATGATATAGGCGATGTCGAAGGTCTTGAAGGCTTCCATGGTTCTGAAGATCAGGGCGATGAGCAGCAGCGGCGTGACCAGGGGCAGGGTGATGCGCGAAAAAGTGTACCAGGCGCTGGCGCGGTCAATGGCTGCGGCTTCGTAGAGATGCTGCGGCACGGCAGAGAGGCCTGCAAGCGACAGCAGCATCACAAAAGGCGCCCACATCCAGATATCTGTTATGGCCACCGCGTAGAGGGCGACGTCGGCATTTGAAAGCCAGGCAAGATCGCCGAGGCCCAATGCATAGTTGAGCGGACCCCAGGATGGGTCATAGAGCAGACGCCAGAACAGGCCTACCACTGCGGCTGACATCATCATCGGCAAGAGTAACAGCGTAGTGACTAATCCCTTGGCGGGCATTGTTCGATTAAGCAAAAGAGCGAGGCCGAAACCAACGATCATCTGTCCGCCAACGGATACAATCACGTATTTTGCGGTGACCCAGAAATTGTTCCAGATGCGGACATCATTCAGGAGCTCACGGTAATTCTGCAGGCCCACAAATTTTGCCGGCTCGTTTACCGAGGCGCGAAAATCGGTGAAGGAATAGCCCAAGGAATAGATAAGCGGGAAAATGTTGAAGATAATGAGAAAGAGAATGGTCGGAATGATAAAGACATTGCGAATGGTAAGATCGCTCCATCCCCTTGTAACTGAAACTCCTGCCACTTCCTGCTCCTCATGGGGTCATTGAAAATAAAACCGGAGGAGAGTTTTCTCTCCTCCGGCGAGGATTTGCGGAGTATCAGCCGCCGCGTCCGTATTTCTTAAAGGTGTCGACCCATTCCTTGGTGACCGCATCAAGGACATCCTTGGCGCTGCCGCCTTCCCCGCTGATCACATAGGGATAAACGTGGTTGTTGATCTGGGTGAGGAGTTCGGCATATTCCGGCACCGCCCAGAAATCCTTCACCATGAACATAGTCTGGTAAAAGGCTTCATTGAACGGCGTTGCCTTGCGGAACGCATCGGATTCCAGCACCGCTTTACTGCAGGTGTAGCCGCCAAGTTCAGCCCATTTTTTCTGGGTTTCGTCCTTGATGAACCATTCCAGGAACTTCAGGGATTCTTCCTGCTTCTTGGAATAGGACACGATGGAAATGCCCTGGCCGCCAAGGGCCGCATGCTGGGGCTTGCCGTCGGGGCCCGCCGGATTAGCAAAATAGCCCGTCACGTCGGCATTCGGGTTGGTCGCCTTGTTGGCAAGTGCCGGGAAGAAGGCGAAGAAGTTCAGGCTCATTGCCGCAAGATTTTCGGTAATGGCCTGATTGTCTTCCTGGAAGAAGGTCTTGCCCCAGTTTGGCGGCGTGAAGGCGTACAGCTGCTTGTACATATCAACGGCCGCCACGTTCTGCGGGGAGTTCAAGATTCCATCCACCTTATATGTTGCATAGTCACCGAGTTCGCCACCGTAACTGAAGATAGCGCCTTCAATGCCCATGAGCATCGCGTCATAACCATTGTCGGTATAGATGGCGATGCCATATTGCTTCTTGTCAGGCCTATAAAAAAATTCGGCAATGTCGCGAAGCTGCGTGTAGGTTTTCGGGACATCGAGATCATAGCCGTATTTGGCTTTGAAGGCTTCCTTTTCCTTTGGATCTTCGAACCAATCCTTGCGGTAGGCCCAGCCTGCAGCATCGCCTTCAAGCGGGATGGCCCAGTACTTGCCGCTGTTTCCCGGATATTCGGCATAGTATTTGACCGTTGCCGGCGCCATCAGGTCGCCAACCTTGTGCTTGGCAAAAAAGTCGGTCAGATCGACGTAGTGGCCACCGGTTGAACCAGCACCGAGCCATTGCGAGTCGCCAACAACCATGTCGAAGGCATCGCCCTTGGCATTGAATTCGGCGAAAGCCTTGGTCTGGAAATCGGGCCAGGGTGTAGTCTGCACGGTGATCGTTACACCGGTTTCGGCGGTGTAGAGGTTTGCCAGTTCCTGCAAATAGTTTGCCGGGTCCCATTCGGCCCAGAAAATTGTCAATTCTTCGGCTTGGGCCTGGGAGCTAATGCCCCCGGCAATTGTGAAGGCCACTCCCATGACCAATGAAGCAAGATTACGTCTAAGCATCGTGACTTCTCCCATTGTTACACATTTTTATTTGTCTTGATCGACTTCTCGCGGTCTTTGTGCCGCTCTTGTTTTTCATTGGGCTGCGAGTTCCTGAAACTACTCCTTTCTGCAGCCGGACCTGTTACGCAAAGTATATTGCCAAAATTCCTATTCCTGCAAGGCGCATAGCAAAGTTTGCGAGAATAAATATCCGGATTTGATCACTTTGCGCTTTCCCATTGCCCGGTCCTAGCTGACCTGAGCACGGCATCGGTCACCAAATCAGTTGCCAGTGCCTCTCTAAATGTTGGTGCAGCGGATTTTCCGCCGCCGACGGCGCCCAGAAAATCAGCGACCTGGTGAATGAAAGTGTGTTCATAGCCAATCTGCAATCCGGGCACCCACCACTTGTCCATGTAGGGATGGTCGCCATCGGTAATATGGACCGAGCGCCAGCCCCGGGTGCGGCCTTCGTCGCGGTGATCGAAATACTGCAGGCGGTGCAGGTCGTGCAGGTCCCAGAAGATCGAGGCATTCTCGCCGTTGATTTCGAAGGTGTAGAGCGCCTTGTGGCCGCGGGCATAACGCGTCGCCTCAAAACTTGCCAGCGAGCCGTTGGCAAAGCGGGCAAGAAACAGGCTGGCATCGTCGATGCCGACGGGTTCGGTCTTGCCGGTAATATTGTGATGGCGTTCCTTGATGAAGGTTTCGGTCATGCCGGAGACTTTTGTGATGCCGCCATTGAGCCACATGGCCGTATCTATACAGTGGGCGAGGAGGTCGCCAGTGACGCCGCTCCCCGCCACACTGGCGTCAAGCCGCCACAGGCCCTGGCCGCCCTGGGGGAGGTCCTTGGAAATGGTCCAGTCCTGCAGGAACTTGGCGCGGTAATGAAAAATTCTGCCGAGCTTGCCTTCGTCGATCAACTGCTTGGCCAGGGTGACGGCAGGCACACGGCGGTAATTGTACCAGACCATGTTGGGCACCTTGGCCTTCTCGACGGCGTCCACCATTTGGCGGGACTCTTTGGCCGAGCGGCCCAAGGGTTTTTCGCACATCACCATCTTGCCCGCTTTTGCAGCAGCAATGGCGATTTCAAAATGGGTGTCGTTGGGGCTGGCAATATCAATGACATCGATATCCTTGCGTTCCATCAGCTTGCGCCAATCGGTTTCAATTGATTCATAACCCCATTGTTCGGCGAAGGCTTTCGCCTTGGTGGCATCGCGGGCGCAAATTGCCTTCAGCACCGGGCGGAAGGGCACATTGAAAAAGTGGCCGACCTGGGAAAAAGCATTGGAATGAGTGCGACCCATGAAGCCGTAGCCGACCATACCGATGTTGAGTGGTTTCTTTGTCATTTAGTTGTCCCGATATTTCCCTTTTCCTCTCTCCTTGGGAGAGAGGGAGGGGCCCATCGTGTAAGCGATGGGAGGGTGAGGGGGATCAGGTCTAGCAATTGATGCACCGAAACCCCCTCATCCTCCCAAGCTTCGCTTGGGCCCCGCCTTCTCCCCGCCGGGGAGAAGGAAATTTTGTGGTTTTACCAGCCATGGGCGTCGCGGACCTTGATCATGGTGCCGAGAATGTCGTTCCAGGTTTTCTGCTGCATCATCACACTGTTGGGAAACATGCAGCCATCCCAGCAGATGTGCCGGAACGCCTTGGTAGGCCCGCCATCCTTGCCGCGCAGCCACATGCCGGCATGGCGGGGAATATCGAGCCTGCCATTGGGATCGGTCACCATGCAGTGCCGCCCCGTCTTGTCGTGATAACCCATGCCTTTGACCGTGCCGTCGTTTTGCGCCACATGGAAATCGATGGTCCAGGGCCGGAGCATGTCGGTCATTTTGGTGAGCGCCTTGTCGAGCTGGGCCTTGTTCTTCCAATTATAATTTGCGGGCAGAAGCCTTGCCTTGGGCGCATTGTAGCCCATGGTGTAGAGCAGCGTGTGGGCCATGTCGGCCTGAAAACCGATGGTGTGCGGCCGGTCGACGGCTTCCAGCGTGTCGATCATCGCCTTCCAGGAATGCATGCCACCCCAGCAAATTTCGCCCTCCGCCGCCAGCCGCTCGCCATGGTCGGCCGCCACGCTGCACGCTTCACGGAAGGTCTGCGCAATTTTCCTGGTGTTGCCCTTGGGGTCTTTGGCAAATTCGCCAGGGCTTGACGCCGAGTCGATGCGGATGATGCCATAATGCCTCACGCCGAGGTCCCGCAATTTCTGCCCGAGGCGGCATGATTTCCGCACATTCTCCACAAATTTCTTCCGATCGGAAGCAGAGCCCATGGCGGAGCCGCCGCCCACCGGCGGCCAGACCGGGGCCACAATGGATCCGATCGCCAGCCCACGCGCCTCAACCTTCTCGGCCAGCCGCTTCACTTCATCATCGGAAAAATCGATATTGGTGTGCGGTGCGGCATGGAAGATGTCGACGCCATCAAACTTCACGCCTTTCACCTCTGCCTTGGCAGTCAGGTCGAGCATCGTATCGAGATCAATTGGCGGCTCCGAGTCCGATCCCTTGCCCACCAGGGCCGGCCACATTGCATTGTGGAGCTTTGGAAAATTATTCGCGCCTGCCATGCGCCCTCCCGTAGATTTTTTTAGTTTGAGTCATCTTAAACAAATTTTGGGCTTGCTGTCCACAACTGTTATATTAGTATGACAGCATGGCTTTCAGTCTTTCAAGGTCACGGCTTGACCGTTCGCGCCCGATGCGCGACCAGATTTATCCGCTGGTGCGGCGGATGATACTGACCGGTTCCATCAGGCCGGGGGACGTCATTGACGAGAAGGCGATTGCGGCCCAGCTCAATGTCTCGCGAACACCGGTCCGCGAAGCAGTCAAGAAATTGAGCGATGAGAATCTGGTGGAAGTTGTGGCGCAATCTGGAACGCGGGCTGCGCGCATAGACAGGGACGAGATTGCCGAAGCTTTTCTCATTCGTCGCGCCCTTGAATCAGAAAGTGCCGCACAGGCTGCAACGCGCATGAATCAGTCCCACGCGGACCGCCTTGATGACATTCTCATGCTGCACGCGCGCGCCCTGGAGCGCAAAAAATATGTGGAAGCCATCGAGCGCGACGACGACTTCCACCGCTACATCGCCGAGATCAGCAACTTGCCACGGCTGTGGCGGGCCATTGAAATTTCAAAGGCCCAGCTTGACCGCTGCCGCCACATGATGCTGCCGCGCGAAGGCGAGGCTGAAACGGCCTTGAAGATGCACCGCCTCATCATCAAGGCGCTGAAGAGCGGTGATCCTGAATCTGCTGCCAAAGCCATGCGCGATCATCTTGAAACGGCCTACCGCAGCACAGTTGCGGTGCTTGATGGACCGGGCCTGAACTGAAGCCGAAATGGGCTTTTTCCTCGCATTTTTGCGCCTTAGGGTGTCCCAAACTACAACATATTCTTAACCCCCAATTAACCAAATCAGTTGAAGAAAGAAGGCATTAACGGGTCTTAACGGCCCGCTGCTGGTTGAAATTTGCTTCTGGGGAGGGGCTGGGGGTTGGTTGGAAATGTCAAGATAGGGAGGCTTTGCGTTGGGCGTTTTGCCCTTAACATGATGGCTTTGCGTAGGTTTTTGACCGGCGGGTTTTTGCTGCTGCTTGTGATGTTGCTAGCACAATTTGCAGCCGCACCGGCATTTGCTAACATAACACTCACTTGTGCATCAGGCACTGTGACCGGGGGAGGCGATAATTTTAACGGAGGCGATACCTCCGATCTCTTGACGGTCAACAATGCGGCAATTGGGTCAACAATCACAATCAGCTTTACCGCAACGGCGGCAAGTGCTGGCAGGACTGTTACTTCAGTTTTGACTACCGGCAGTGCTTCGGGGCCTGTCCCTGCTGGCCCACTGGCGCTCGCTGGCGCTACCGGTACGGTGTCGCAAGTTTGGACTAAGACTGTTAACACTGCTCAAGCGACATTCACCGTCTCAAGAACGGGGGGCAACGGCGTTACGTGGAATGCCGTTTGCGTTAGCCCTCCAGCGGGACTAACAATTAACACAACGGACAATTCGGCTACCGAGGGCGGTGGTACGGGTGCCTTCACGGTTGTGCTGAACTCCGCGCCGACGGCAAATGTGACTGTTAGCATTGCAGCTGATCCCGCAACCCCAGACCAATGCACATTTTCGGGCCCTCTTACCTTCACAACAGGTAATTGGAGCACACCGCAGACAGTAACAGTCACATCGGTCAATGACGTGCTTGTTGAAGGTGCCCATTCTTGCACCACGGGTGCCATCACGGCATCGGCAACCGGAGGCTACACGGGCGTCACTGGAACAGCCCCCAGCTTTAACATCACCGACAATGACACCTCGACGGTTTCCATCGCCAACACCACGCAAGGCAATGAAGCAGGACTTGTATCAGGCGTCATGACGGTGTCGCTCACCAACCAGAGCTCGACGGCCACCACGGTGTTTTACACAATTGGAGGCGGTTCTACCGCAACCAGCGGCACTGACTACACAGCACTCCTCCTCAGCGTGATAATCCCTGCCAACACGACATCTGCAACCATCACCATCCCGGTGCTGCAGGACTTGATCGTCGAACCTGGCGAGACGGTGGTCGTCACACTCACGGCTGCCACATCCAATGCCTCAATCACGGCTGCTGGCTCAGCCACCAATACGATTGCCGACAATGACACCTCGACGGTTTCCATCGCCAACACCACGCAAGGCAATGAAGCAGGACTTGTATCAGGCATCAT
>CAZAMS010000188.1:0-19162 GCA_964486305.1 uncultured Aestuariivirga sp. | reverse complement strand
ACCATGATGACGGTGCCACAAGCGCCGATGGATTAGTGAGTGGTACCTATATTCATGGCTGCTTTGCCAGCGATAGGTTCCGCAGCAACTACCTGAAAACTCTTGGTGCCAAATCGAGCGGCCTCGCCTTCGAAACTCTCGGTGAAAAAACCCTTGATGAATTGGCAGCTCACATGGAACAACATCTCAATCTCGATCAGGTGCTGGAATTGGCCGGTGAAATATGAGCTTGCACTTTGCCGCAGCCACGTTGGCTCTCCTTGTGGAGCGCCTCTTCGGCTATCCTAAAGCAATCTACCGCCAGATCGGTCACCCGGTTGAGTGGATCGGAATGCTTCTCTCAAAACTGGAGATCATGCTTTACGATCCCGACACTGAACCATATCAGGCACAGATCAGGGGCGTTGCAGCATTGGTCGCGCTGTTAGTCATTGTTGGATTACCGGCAGCGCTCATTTCAACTTTCCTGTCCACTTTCACGTTTGGCTGGATCATCGAAGCCCTGCTCGCCACAACGCTCATCGCGCAATACTCCCTGTATGAACATGTAAGTGCTGTCGGAAAAGGCCTCGACATATCATTGAACGAAGGCCGCAAAGCAGTGAGCATGATCGTGGGCCGTGATCCCGCCCAACTCGATGAATCGGGTGTAACGAAAGCGGCATTGGAAAGCCTCGCTGAAAACACCAGCGATGGCATCGTGGCACCCATTTTGTGGTACGCCCTGCTCGGGCTTCCGGGCATTGTGGCTTACAAGGCGATCAACACGGCGGATTCGATGATCGGCCACAGGTCCGAACACTATGTCTATTTCGGCTGGGCCGCCGCGCGGCTTGATGATCTCGTCAATCTTCCGGCCTCCCGCCTGACCGGATTATTGTTCGCAGGCGCCGCCGCATGGACTGACAGGGAACGCGGCAAGATCGCACTGCAAGCTATGTGGCGCGATGCGCCGAAACACAATTCACCTAATGCGGGCTGGCCTGAATCCGTGCTTGCCACAAGCCTCGGCGTAAAATTCGGCGGCCCACGCAGCTACGAAGGACACCTCGTTAATTTGCCATGGATGGGCGAAGGCCGCGAAACTTTGAATCGCGATGACATCCGCAAAGGCCTCAGGCTCTACGGGACCGCGATGACCCTCTTGTTGCTCCTGGTTGCGTTTTGCGCGGTACTTTTTTAAGTACCATTGGCAAACCGGCGGTCATAAAAACCACTTCATCGGCTATTTCAGCAACCCGCTGATTGAGAAATCCCTGGTCATCCCTGAAGCTTCTGGCCATGGCATTGGCAGGCACAATGCCGAGGCCCACCTCATTCGATACCAGCACTACGCGCGACTTGATCGTCCTCAAGCATTCACAAAGCATTTCAATTTCTCTCCGCACATCCAGCTTCACAAGCATCAAATTACTCAGCCAGATCGTCAGGCAGTCAATCAGGATAAACCGCCCCTTGCCATCAATCGTCTGAAGTGCCCCGACTAAATCCAGTGGAACTTCAAAAGTTTCCCATCCCTGCCCCCGTTGCTGACGGTGAGCCTCGATACGTTGCACCATTTCCTCATCCGAGGCCTCGGCTGTCGCCACATAAAATTTTTGACCCTTCGCCAGGCTTTCCGCATAGCGGCTTTTGCCCGAGCGCGCGCCGCCAAGAACCAGAAGCGTGCTCATGACCTGGCCTTTGGAATGCGCGCAATGAAATGGCCGCGCATCGCGTTCGGCCATTCACGGAACGGAACCTCACCGGTCAATGTTGCTCCATGTAAATCGAACCAGGCGAGAATGGCTTCCGCCTGGGTCCGCTCCGGCACATGGTCGCCGGTGAAATAGGTGAAGCGCTGGTCATCGCGCAGAACGACGCTGCAATGGCGCTTGCAATTCCACAGGCAGGCCTGGGTTTCGATTTTGATGTCATCGCGGCCCTTCTCTGCAACCACCGCCTTCATGTGATCAATCAGGGTTTGCCCGCCCGTGCGCCCATCGCTGCCCGTGGCTTCACTCAAGGAGAAGCGGCAGGTGGTGCAAAAGACGAGTGAACGCATGGACTTGCTTCGAACCTTCGGGGATTGCTATGGTCGTGAGCCTTCAATGGTGGCAAAGCCTTGATCTGTCAACGCAAACGAAAGCGACATGAATTATTCCCGCATCGGCTTTTCAGCCTCCGATACGCCTGAAGCCAAAAAAGCCCTGTCCCGGCTGGTCAAGCGCTATGGCAATGCCACGGCGGATACTGCGGATATTGTTGTTGCCCTTGGCGGCGATGGCCATATGCTCCAAACCCTCCATCGCTTTGTTTCAACCGGCACGCCAATCTATGGCATGAATCGTGGCTCTGTAGGCTTTCTGATGAATGACTATGCGGAAGGGGAACTGCTCGAGCGGTTGCATGCGGCGGAACTGACCACCATCCGGCCCCTGCGCATGCTGGCCACTGATGAAGGCGGCAAATCCCACAAGGGCATCGCCTTCAACGAAGTATCTCTGCTCCGCCAGCGCTCACAGGCGGCAAAGCTGCAAATCTCCATCGACCACAAGGTACGCCTCGAAGAATTGATCTGTGATGGGCTTTTGCTGTCAACGCCCGCCGGCAGCACCGCCTATAATCTCTCCGCCCACGGACCAATTCTGCCGGTGAATTCACCGCTCCTCGCGTTAACACCGATCAGCGCCTTCCGGCCACGGCGCTGGCGCGGCGCTGTTCTGCCCCACGACGCCAAAGTCACAATTACTGTGCTGGAACCCGACAAGCGTCCCGTCGCTTCTGTGGCGGATCATGTAGAAGTGCGCCACGTAAAAATCGTTGAAATTGCCGAGGACAAAAAGCGCTCGGTAAAAATTCTTTTCGACCCGGGCCACAGCCTGGCCGAGCGCGTTCTCAACGAACAGTTCAAGTTTTAGGCGCCGCATCATCTCCCTCCTTCTCATCATGCCCGTGTTCGACACGGGCATCTCCGTCTTGCAAAGAAGATGACCGCGTCAAGCGCGGTCATGATGAGAAAAGGATGTAGACAGAATAATGAATTTAGGCGGCGCGCACCATGTCGGCGCGCAGGCGCTTGGCGATCTTGCGCACCCGGTCTTCGGCAAAGCGGCCAATGAATTCCAGATTCTTGCTGCGCTCGGCACTCTGCATGTTTTCATAGCGTGTCATCAGCGCCTCAATCAAACGGCGGCCAAAACTTTCGGGGTCAAGCGGCAGCCCCTCTTCCTTCGCATCCTTCATCACATCGCAGGCCGCCATGAGCAAGCCATAGCAGGATTGCGGCAGGCCGGATTTGCTGTGCAGTGATTTCAATCCCATAAACCCGCGGCCAATCATGAGTTCATGGGCCCGCGCCAGACCAACACCGGAAAGATGGGCCAGCGACCATTGCACCATTTTCATTTCGCCGATCGCGGCAGCCCGCAGGATCATTGATGGCGTGAGCATTTTCTTGAAGACAAGAAAAGGAATGGCCTGCGCCAGTTCCTCATTGCTGGCCTCAACCAGGATCCGCAATATCGCCGTTTCTTCCGCGTCGGCCACAAGTTCGTTCGCGTCATTGTCCGCCATCCAGCCTCGCTCCGCCATCAGTTGCTGCATGCGGTTGGAGGCGCGCTTGGCCTGCAAAATGCGGATATCAAGCGGCAGGTTAGGCCGGCCCAGGAGGAGTTCGGACATCTCAGGCACCTGGCCAAAGCGAGTGTAAAGTGTGTGATAAACCCGGTCGTCGAAATGCAATGCGCCATTCTCAAAGAGGAGCAAGCAGACTTCGAGCGACGCCGATTTCACCGCATACGCCAAGGCTTCCTTGGAAAGATCGGATCTGAGAACCACCATTTGCTGGCGCGCCACATCGCCCACCCGCAATATGGCGAGCATGTGCCAAGGATTGAGCGCTGGCGTTGCCGCGAGAAACGGCAGGGCAACATCATCGTCATCGGCGATTATGGAAAACAGGATATCCGCATGGAGATTTGCGACGGGAACGAATCCATCCACCAGGGCGCGCCGCACCTCTTTGACGGGGTCAACCAAAAGCTTCAAAATAACCGGCACGACCTGCGCGCAATCGGCCTTTGAGGTTCCTTCGGCAGTAAGGAGCGCTGCAAGTTGAATGGCGAGCTTGGTGCGGGCCATCGCATCGCCGTTTTCAATCACGTCCAGGAATATGCTGGTGTCGAGGCCGGGCTTGGGTTCACTACGCATAACAGAGCCAATCAATTCATCATCGGATTGCCTCAGGCTAATCGCCAAGCCTTAATATTTGGTTCACCATGTCTCTTCACACACCCTTAAGCGGGCCTAGAGCAAATCCCGGCGAAGTTGCATGACTTCGCCGATAAGGATTTGCTCCAACATATTTATTTGGCGCGATTCCTTTTCGGCAAGGTGATTCCACCTTGCCGGGAAGCGCGCTAGAGCACGCCCGCCTGGTGCAGCTTGAACTGCAGGAGCTCAAGATCAAAGGGTTGCATGATAAAGTCCGCCGCCCCTTCCAGGATAGATTGGCCAATTTCCTCGGCATCGGGCTCATTGGCATAGAGAATAACGACAGTCTTTTTGCCCCGCGCCGTCTTGCGCATCCGCCTGATGAAATCGCTGGGGGCCATGCCTTCAGGGCTTGCGGCCATCACCACGACATCGGTTGAATTATCATTGCAATACTTGAGTCCGTCATCGGCAGCGGAGCTTTCAGCAAAGTTCAGGCCGAGATCGCCCAGTAACAATGAAACGCGCTTACGTTCTGTAGCGTCCCTGTCGATCAAAAGGCACTTAACCATTGTGAGTCTTCCTTGTCGTCCAGGCGAGAGCCCTGCTCCTAGAAATTCCCGCCGACCGACTCCTGAACCCCTCATGGTTAACGAGACGTTAAACACCTTATCCACAGTTTTTCCACAGACCTTAAGCTACTGACAACGAAACACAAATCAATGTTGTCAACAGCTATTAGAACTGTGGCGACAATGCGGCGCTCCGCCCCTGTTCAGGTCTCGCTGCGCGACTCAGTCGACATACAGGACAAGGCTCGGTTGCACCCCAGCCAGTTAGGGGTCCGGCCTGCGCATCCGCCAGATATCATCGATCGTAGCATATTCCGCATAGCCAACACGTGAGATCATCTGCATGGCATTGGAATTCACCCGGCCATTCTCAATGAACCGGTCATCGATGTGAACCCCAATGACCCGGCCCACCACAAGCCAGTTGGAAACTTTGCCTTCATCATCGGGCAATTCAATAGTCTTATGGAGGCGGCATTCAAAATTGGCGGGGCTCTCGGCAACACGCGGCGCCTTGATGAGTTGGCATGGGGCTTTCGTCAATCCCGCAAGGACAAATTCATCCACATGGGAAGGCACAACCGATGAACTCATGTTCATGGCCTCGCGGATGGAATAGGTGGCAACATTCACCGCGAATTCACCGGTCGCCTCAATATTCCGCAAACTGTCCTTGTAGCCTGTGGAACCGAAGACAACGTAGTGGGGGCGCTCGGAAACAATATTGAAAAAACTGTAGGGTGCCAGATTGGCAACGCCTTCCGCTGAAAGGGTCGAAAGCCAGCCGATGGGCCGTGCCACAAGCGCCTTGAAGGGATCAACCGCAAAGCCATGGTCATTGCGAATGGCGTCGTAGAACATCTCAGAGAGACCTCAACAGGGCGGGCAGTTCGGCAATGCTGTGCAGTGTGTGATCGGCAAGATGGGCAATGTCTTCATGGCCGGCGTTGCCCGTGAGAACCGCAATTGCCAAGCCTGCTCCGCCGTTGCGGGCTTCTTCCATGTCGTGGGCATTATCGCCGACCATGGCAATTTCAGAAGGGCTTAATCCCACAGTGGCGGCAAACTTGCGGATCATGTCGCCCGAGGGCTTGGGAGTTTGCACGGTGTCTGCGGCAATCACCTCATCAAACAACTCAAAAACGCCAAGATGGTTCAGGTGGTTGCAGGCGGAATAATGGCTGTCATTGGTGGCAAGGCCCACATGAAGCTTCATCTGCTTCAATTCCCTGAGAAGCGGCGCCAGCGGCATCAGGGGCTTCAGCAGGGATTTGGAAAGGGGCGCATAGTCCACATCAATCATGCGGACTTTTTCCTGGGCCCCCGCCTCATCCAGATCCGGCCACCAGTATTCAATGAGCTGGCGCGTGGTGCCAGCGGCCAGAATGGAATTGGCATGGAAACCCTCCGTGTCCGGATTATATCCCACGCGCTCCATCATGCCGTTGGCCTCTGTGGGCTTGATGTCAAACTGCTCACAAAGCATCTGCCGGTAGATCGGTACCCATGTTCCATTCACATCAATCAGCGTACCGTCCTTGTCAAACAGAACGCCGCGAATGCTCATGCCTGCCCCCAGCGCGTGAGAAGCGTCTGCGGATCGGGCCGGGGCCTGTCTTCAAGGGGAGCGGTTGTCGTTCCAATACAGACTATGCCTGACACCCGTTCGGCTCCCTTAAGTCCCATCGCGGCAGTGGCCTCAGGATCATAGGCCACCCAATCGGTCTGCCATTGCGCGTCAAAACCCATGGCGGTCGCCGCAAGCACAATATTGTAACAGACGGCAGCCGACGAAAGCACTTGCTCCCATTCCGGAATTTTGACATGGGGGGCTGCCGTTGAAACCACGGCAATAATCACTGGGGCCCGCATGAACAGCTGTCGCTGAAAGGCGATGCTCTCCTCACCATGATCGGGATGCAGAACCTTCCACCTGTCTGCAAAGACATTTCCAATGTCCGCCCGGGCCGTCCCTTCAAAAAGCACAAACCGCCACGGCGTGAGCTTGCCATGGTCAGGCACCCGCACGGCGATGTCCAGAATTTCAGAAATTTGCGTGGGGCTTGGCCCCGGCCGGCCTAAGGCCTTGACCGACCCTGATTTTCTGGTTTTGAGGAAGTTCAGTGGTGAGGAGAAATCGTTCAGTTTTGTCATGATTCCGGCAATGTGGCGGCTGAGGCCCAAAAACGCAATGATTTCAATTGACCGGTCTTCATTAACTAAAAATTAAGTATCCCGTTGCCGCGGGCATGGGGCCTGTGCTTTGGTTCAGTCACCGGCCGGAAGGCTGGGGGAGTAGAGTAAAGGGAACGAAAGCATGCACGACGACAGCACCCGTGCACTGCAAATCCGCCGTCAGAAAAGCTCGACATCCGCAGCTCTTCTGACGGCGGTTCTATTTCTAACCCAGTTTGCCTGGACCGATGCACTTGGTGCTCCAAAATCAATGGAAGAAACCGCCCTAGCCATTGAGGCACCGAAATTCCAAAATCAGGTAGCCCACGATATTGCTATTGAGCTCGTAAAGCCCGGCAACGAAGGCTTGGAACTCAGCGCCAGACTTTCCGAATCCAGCGGACTGATTGAGCGCGATATCGCCTGGACCCTGCGCGATGCCCAGGGGGCCGTAGTTTACGACAAGAGCACGGAGCTTGCCGATATTGCTGTGCCGCCAGGAGACTATTCAGTTGAAGCACTCTACGGCTCTGCAAACTTTTCTCAAAACCTGACATTGCTCGAAGCCAATCGCCTGATTGTAAGTTTCGTACTCGATGTCGGCGGCATCCGCGTATTACCCCGCGTGAAGGGCCTGGGGCTCGCACCCACCCAAACCCAATCCCTTGTTTATGCACTTTCGGGTCCCAACCGGGGCAAACTCATCACCACCTCCAAAATGCCGGGCGAGATCCTGCGCGTGAAAGCCGGTGACTACCGCATTGAAAGCCGTTTTGCCGCGGGCAATGCCGTGGCGGTGGCCGACGTGCATGTGAAGCCCGGTGTGATGAGCGCCGTTGAAATAGACCACTTCGCAGGGCTGGCGCGGCTTTCCTATGTGGGCGCCCCTGATACAGCCGTTTCGTGGCTGGTGACCAATGACTACGGCGAGGCCCTTCCCGCCATCGACGGGCTATCGGCAAGCGTTGTGCTGAAGCCCGGCTCCTATGTTGCAAAGGTCCAGATTGGCAATGAACTCCTGACGGCAAGTTTTGACATCACGGCCGGCCAGCAGCGCGACATCCTGCTCGGAAATTAGGCACTTCCATAGTTTTTTTCATTGCATGAAACCCGGAGAATTGCTCAATGGCAGCACACCATCTGCCACGCTTCGGGCTTGGGAAATGGCCACGCCGAAAAGTTTTGCCGCACAACTGCAATGAGGAACAATCTTGAGTAAAACCATGAAAGCCGCCGTACTCCGCAAGATCGGAGCAGGACTTGCAATAGAAACCGTATTGCGGCCCGAACACGGCCCTGGAGAAGTGCTCATCAAGGTAAAAGCCTGCGGCGTTTGCCACAGCGACCTGCACGCCGTTGAAGGCGACTGGACGCCCCATCCCACACTCCCGCTAATTCCCGGCCATGAAGTCGCGGGCCATGTGGAAGCAATGGGCGAAGGCGTAGAGGATTTCAAAAAGGGTGATCGTATTGGTGTGCCGTGGATGTTCTGGTCCTGCGGCACCTGCGAATTCTGTCTGCAGGGCATGGAAACCATTTGCCCGCGTACCGAAGCTACCGGCTACAGCAAGCCCGGTGGCTATGCCGAATATATGGTTGCACCCGCCGCCTTCTGCGGATCTTTGCCAGAGCATGTGGATATGAATGCGATGGCTCCAATCCTCTGCGCCGGTGTCACCACCTATCGCGGCATCAAGCGCACGGGTTCAAGGCCTGGGCAATGGCTCGCCGTGATCGGCATCGGTGGCTTGGGCCATATTGCGGTTCAATATGCGAAGGCGATGGGGATGCGTGTGGCAGCCATTGACGTCTCAACCGAGAAATTGAACCATGCCAAACGTCTGGGTGCTGAAGTCATGATTGATGCCCGTGAAGGCAATCCCGGCGCAGCACTCAAGAAAAAAACTGGCGGCGGTGCCCATGGTGTTATCGTGACCGCCGTATCGGCAAAGGCTTTTGAACAATCCGTAACAATGTTGAGACCAGCAGGAACGGTCTCCTTCATCGGCCTTCCTGGAGGTGATGCCGACCAGATCCGCCTGTCGATTTCTGGCATCGTGAACAGTGAAATCTCCGTACGCGGATCAAATGTCGGCACCCGTCAGGACCTGAACGAAGCCATCGCTTTTGCAGCCTCAGGCCTGGTAAAAGCCGATATCGAAACCCAACCGTTGGAAAACATCAATGCCGTTTTTGCCCGCATGAAAAAGGGTGAAATTACCGGAAGGGTTGTGCTGGCGATTTGATAACCCTCATTTCTGTCACCCCGACGAAAGTCGGGACCCAGACTTTACCGGGACAAACTGCATAAAGTCTGGGTTCCGGCTTTCGCCGGAATGACAGGATTAGTATTAAACATCAATGCGTTATATATTTCTGTCAGTGCCATTGCCCTTTCCAACCTTACATCCCGGCCATGCCCACTTTGCATGATCGGCTCACGCACAAGGGAGTAAACCACTCCGCCTTTGCTGCAGTGCAGCAAAACCAAGGGAAGTATCGATGACAACATCCACCGCCGAAGCATCAGACGATCCTGCGATTCAGGTTACCGGCCATAAGCCGTCAAGTTTCTGGATACTGGCCCTGGGTTCCATCGGCGTCGTCTACGGCGATATCGGAACCAGCCCCCTCTACGCCATGCGCGAAGCCGTTCTGGCCGCCACCGACAAAACCGGCCCCATAACCGAAGCCATCATATTCGGCGTCCTCTCGCTCATCATCTGGGCCCTCATTCTCGTCGTCACCGTAAAATATGTGTTCATCCTGCTGAACGCCGACAACAAGGGCGAAGGCGGAACCCTTTCTCTCATGGCACTGGCCCAGCGCGTGATGGGCAACAGGATGGTGCTCATTCCCATCCTAGCCATGATCGGTGCCGCGCTGTTCTATGGCGACGCAATGATCACCCCGGCCATCTCGGTTCTCTCGGCCGTCGAAGGTCTCAAGATCATAACGCCAGCCCTCGAGCCCTATGTGTTGCCGATTACGCTGGCGATCATCGTTGGACTTTTTGCTGTCCAAGCCCGCGGCACCGCAAGCGTTGCCGCCCTCTTCGGTCCCATCACACTTGTCTGGTTTGTAGCCATTGCCTTGGCTGGACTTGCACACATCGGTGATTATCCAGCCATCCTGCTTTCATTCAACCCGGCCTATGCCGTCAGTTTCCTCGGCAACCATGGCATGATTGGCCTTGTTACCCTGGGTGCCGTTTTTCTTGCCGTCACCGGTGCCGAGGCGCTCTATGCGGACCTTGGCCATTTCGGCAAGCGCCCCATTCAATTGGCCTGGATCGTTGTCGTGTTCCCGGCTCTCTTGCTCAACTACCTGGGCCAGGGCGCGCTTCTACTTCACAGCCCGGACACAATTGAAAACCCATTCTTTCTCATGATGCCGCAATGGGCCCTCCTTCCCATCGTGGTGCTTGCCACGGCTGCCACTATCATCGCCAGCCAGGCAGTGATTACCGGCGCCTATTCACTCACGCGCCAAGCCATCCAGCTCGGCCTCTTGCCGCGCATGGAGATCCGCTTCACCTCAGATGCCCACGCCGGCCAGATCTACATGCCGCAGGTCAATTGGCTCATCATGTTTGGCGTGCTGATACTTGTTGTCATGTTCAAGACCTCGGGAGGCCTTGCCTCCGCCTATGGTATTGCCGTGACTGGCACAATGGTGGTGACCTCCATGATGGCGATTTTCGTGATCTGGAAATACTGGAAATGGCCTCTCTGGGCCGTGCTTGCCATGATGCTTCCCTTGCTCGCTCTCGACATAATTTTCCTGGGCGCCAACTCCCTGAAAGTGTTTGAGGGCGGTTATGTTCCGCTGGCTTTGGGTGCATTGATTGTATTGGTGATGTGGACATGGCGCAGAGGTTCACAGATTCTCTTCGCAAAAACCAGAAGACTCGAGGTGCCCCTTGTTGATCTTGTGAAGTCGCTCGCAAAGCGCCCGCCCCATCAGGTTCCAGGCACCGCTGTATTCTTTACATCCGATCCCGACAGCACGCCAACGGCCTTGCTTCACAGCCTGAAGCACTACAAGGTGCTGCATGAAAACAATGTGGTACTCACTGTCCGCACCAGCGACAGTCCAAGTGTTGCGCCGGAAGACCGGGTGAAGATTGAAAAGCTGAATGACATCTTCAGCCGTCTCGTCATCAGCTATGGTTATATGGAAACACCCGATGTGCCCAAGGCTTTGGGGCTGGCCCGCAAGCTCGGCTGGAAGTTCAATATCATGACCACCTCGTTCTTTCTGTCCAGGCGAAGCGTCAGGGCTTCAAAGCACGAAGGCATGCCTGTGTGGCAGGACACTCTATTCATCGGTCTTGCGCGCAACGCCAATGACGCCAGCAGCTACTTCCGCCTGCCCACCGACCGCGTAGTGGAAGTGGGCAGTCAGATTACGGTGTAACGCTTGAGTTTTCCTCTCTCCGGTGGAGCTACGGGATGCACACATCTCTTCGATTCTTTTCAGTGGGTTACCGGAAATGACTGGAAAAAATGCTGTTGTTCGCGTACCAGTACCCTCTAAATTCCGTTTGCTGTTGAAAGCTAAGCCATTGGTCCAGCAACGGTTATTGACGCCAAAAAGATGTGTGAATCCCGTAGCCGGTGGAGAGAGGAAGGGGCCCAACACGTAAGTGTTGGGAAGGTGAGGGGGAACAGGTCTCACAATTGAATCACCTGCTCCCCCTCACCCTCCCATTGCTAAAGCAATGGGCCCCGCCCTCTCCCCGCTGGGGCGAGGGAAAATTTGAACGGCATCATTACCCCTTAAGCCGCAGGCAACGGGATGAATTCTTTTTCGTCACCGGGCACAATATCAAAGCGCGCGCGCTTCCAGTCTTCCTTTGCGGCCTCGATCCGCTCCTTGGACGAAGACACAAAATTCCACCAGATATGGCGCGGGCCGTCCATTGGTTCACCACCCAGCATCATGAAGCGGGCGTCGGAATGCGCCGTTATCGTAATGGCATCGCCGGGGCGGAAAACCAGCAACTTGTTTACGCCAAAAACCTGTCCGGCAATCTCTAGCGAACCCTCCGCAATGTAAATCCCGCGCTCTTCATGCTCCATCGGCAATGGCAGCCGTGCCCCCGCCGCGAGCTTCACATCGGCATAAAACAAATCCGAATGGGTTTTAACCGGTGACGAAGCTCCGTAGATCGAGCCTGCAACAACGCGCACCTCGCGGCCATGGTCACTGATGAATGGCAATGCCGACGTTGCAACATGTTCAAAGGCAGGTTTGGTTTCCTCATGGGCTTTCGGCAGTGCCACCCAGCTTTGAATGCCAAACACCGTGCGCGTCCGGGCCCGCTCCAAAGCAGGCGTGCGCTCGGAATGCACAATGCCCTTGCCAGCCGTCATCCAGTTCAATTCGCCAGGAGCAATCTGCTGTTCCGATCCCAAACTATCCCTGTGATACATCTTGCCATCAAATAGCCAGGTCACAGTGGAAAGGCCGATATGCGGGTGCGGCCGCACGTCTTGGCCCTGCCCGGCCTGCATGATGATGGGGCCAAACTGGTCAAAGAAAATAAACGGCCCCACCATCTGGCGCTGGGCTGATGGAAGCGCACGACGTACTTCGAATCCCCCGATATCATGCACCCGTGGAATGATGACCATAGGTAGAGCATCTGCAGCGGCGGCGTCGCCAGGCAAGGGATCAGGAATGTGAGGTAATGTCATGTCTTTCCTCCTACAGCTTTGCGTACCAAAGGTGCAACTTCTTTGCCCATCAGCTCAATCGCCCGCAGCATGTCTTTATGTGGCAGTGAACCCAGACCCATCTGCACCAGTAGCCGGTCATTATCGAAAATCTTGTGAAGCGCGACAATCTTGTCCGCCACGTCCTTCGGATTGCCGATAATCAAATGGCCACGCGGCCCGCACGAGGCATCAAACTGCGCCCGTGTCGTGGGTGGCCAGCCGCGTTCACGCCCAATACGGGTCATCACTTCCTGATAGCCCGGAAAGAATTGTTCCCGCGCCTGTTGCGTATCGTCAGCCACAAAACCGTGCATGTTGAGGCTGAGTGGTAAATTCTTGTGGCCGGAGCGTTCCCCCGCCTCGCGAAACAGATCCGCATGGGGCTTGAAGCGCGCAGGCTCGCCACCGATGATCGCAAGTGCCATGGGCAATCCTAATGTGCCGGCCCGCACCACCGATTGCGGCGTCCCGCCAACCCCAACCCAGACCGGCAACGGGTTCTGTTTCGCGCGCGGATAAATCCCGGCGTTATCAAGTGGCGCACGGATGGTGCCGGACCAACTCACATGCTCCTTCTCCCGCAGCTTCAATAAGAGGTCGAGTTTCTCCGAAAACAATACATCATAGTCATTGAGGTCATAGCCGAACAGCGGATAGGACTCGATGAACGACCCCCGTCCCACCATGATTTCAGCCCGGCCATTCGAAAGCAAATCAAGCGTGGCAAAATTCTGATAAACCCGCACCGGATCATCGGAAGAAAGAACCGTCACCGCTGAAGTAAGTCGTATGTCCTTGGTGCGCGCCGCAGCCGCCGCCAGCACGATAGCCGGAGCCGAGACAGCATAATCCGGCCTGTGGTGCTCGCCCACCCCATAAACATCAAGGCCGACCTGGTCAGCCAGCTCAATCTCTTCAATCAGATTATTAAGCCGCTGCCCCGCCGAAATCGCAGGGCCAATATCGGCAAACGTATACATCCCAATGTCCATGGGAGACATATGTAGCGTCAGTAATTACAGTTCAAGTATCACGCTTGTAACCGAAGTGAGACCTATCTCAAATCCGGTGCGGTCGCCTCCGCCACCAGCGCAGCAATCGCATCGGCCAAGCTCATGGATTTCTGATCCTGTGAACCCAGCCTCCGCATGTTCACGGCCTGCTCGTCCATCTCGCGCTTGCCGACCACCAGAATGACCGGAACCTTCGCCAGTGAATGTTCGCGCACCTTGTAGTTGATCTTTTCATTGCGCAGGTCAGCCTCGACTCGCAATCCGGCCTTGCGCAAATCATCGCGCACCTTGAGCGCATACTCATCGCCTTCGGACGTGATCGTTGTTACCATCACCTGCGTTGGCGCCAGCCACAGCGGGAAATGGCCCGCATGATGCTCAATCAGAATGCCGAGAAACCGTTCCATCGAACCGCAGATGGCGCGGTGGATCATCACCGGCACATGCTTCTCGCCATCGGCTCCGATGTAAAACGCGCCAAACCGTTCCGGCAGGTTGAAATCCACCTGCGTGGTGCCACATTGCCAGTCGCGTCCGATGGCATCTCGCAGCACGTATTCAAACTTGGGGCCGTAAAAAGTGCCTTCGCCTTCGTTAACGCCGACTTTGACTCGTCCGCCTGAATCTGCTTCGATCTGTTTCAGAATGCGGCGCAGCACGTCTTCGGCATGATCCCACATTGCATCGGTGCCAACGCGTTTTTCAGGCCTTGTGGCCAGTTTTACCACGATCTGCTCAAACCCGAAATCCTTGTAGGTCGACAGGATGAGATCGTTGATCTTGAGGCATTCGCCAGCCATCTGTTCTTCAGTGCAGAAAATATGCGCATCATCCTGGGTGAAGCCGCGTACCCGCATGAGGCCATGCAGCGCGCCTGAGGGTTCATAGCGATGCACACTGCCGAATTCAGCGAGCCGCATGGGCAACTCGCGGTAGGAGCGCAGTCCATGCTTGAAAATTTGCACATGGCCCGGACAGTTCATCGGTTTCAGTGCGAAGATCTGATCATCTTCCGTTTCATCTCCGGCTGAACGCGCGGCAAACATTGCCTCGCGGTACCAGCCCCAGTGGCCTGACGTTTCCCACAGGGATTTATCGAGGAGCTGCGGAGCGTTCACTTCCTGATAGTCGAGCTTGGAAAGCCGCCGGCGCATATAGGCGATGAGCTGCTGGAAAACCGTCCAGCCCTTGGCATGCCAGAACACCACGCCCGGCCCCTCTTCCTGGAAATGGAACATGTCCATCTCGCGGCCAAGCTTGCGGTGATCGCGCTTTTCTGCTTCCTCCAAAGCCGTGACGTATGCCTGCAAATCCTTATCGCTGGCCCATGCCGTCCCATAAATGCGCGTCAGCATCGGGTTCTTGGAATCGCCACGCCAATAGGCCCCCGCCAACTTCATCAGCTTGAAGGCATTGCCAATCTTGCCCGTGCTCGTCATATGCGGCCCGCGGCACAAGTCCACCCAGCCGCCCTGGTCATAGAACTTGATATCCTCATTGCCTGGAATGGCGTCCACCAATTCCACCTTGAAGTTCTCGCCTTTCGCCCGGTAAAATTCCTTCGCCTCTTCGCGCGTTTTCACCGACTTTGTAAAAGGCTTGTCGCGCTGAATGATCTCGCGCATTTTCTTTTCAATCGGCGCGAAGTCTTCCGGCGTGAACGGTTCATTGCGGAAAAAATCATAGAAGAAACCGTTTTCGATGACGGGACCAATGGTAACCTGCGTTCCCGGATAAAGTTCCTGCACCGCCTCGGCCAGAACGTGGGCGCAGTCATGGCGAATAAGTTCAAGCGCCCGGTCATCATCGCGCGTGACAATTTGCAGCGTGGCATCAGTCGTGATGGGATCATTGAGATCAACCAGCACGCCATTGACCACAGCCGCCACGGCCTTTTTCTCCAGTGATTTTGAGATGGAAACCGCAACCTGTGCGGCACTTAACCCCTGCTCTACTTCGCGCTTGGCGCCATCAGGGAATGTCAGCGTAATCATGTTTTCCTCCTGCCCACTCCTGCCAACACATGCAGGTAAGCGATTTTGGTAGTTTCGATAGGGCGCTTATGGCCTTAAAGCTGCGTTCCGGTCAAGTCAGCCCTGAAAAACCCACCCTGTTAACCCGGCCTTAGTTTTTCAATAACCCGGAATTAACCTTAACACTTCATGTTCAACCCGGAATTGAGCGTAACAATTGGGTTGGGTAGCGACATGAATAGATTTTTCCTCCGTCTTGCATTAGCGGTCGCAATGTTGCTTCCGGTACCTTCAGCATTCGCGGCTGATCTCGATGTTCCGCCGCCAATGGACGATCTGCGTCCGGCGACCTTCGATTGGTCGGGGCCATATGTCGGTGTCTTCGGCGCGGCTATTGCCGTCGATGGAACCTTTGGCGGCACTTGTACAGGAACGTGCGGTGCCCCAACCTTCTCCGACTTTGAACACAGCGGCATCGGTTATGCTGGCGGCGTCTTGCTCGGCTGGAACTATCAGATGGACAGCTTTGTCATGGGTATTGAAGGCGATTGGGCCTTTGGTGGTACCGTCGCAACCAATGACGAACCCGGCATCGACACTGACCTCAGCTTCAACAACATCGCAACCCTTCGCGCCCGTGCCGGTTTTGCCCTCGACAACACCTTGCTCTACTTTACCGGTGGTCTGGCCGCAGTCGATATGGAATTCGGCGCTGTCATGTCGACCACCGAAAGCGACAGCCAGTGGGTCTACGGCTGGACGCTCGGTGGCGGCCTCGAGCACGCCTTCACGCCGAGCTTCAGTGGCCGGATCGAATATCTTTATGTCGGCTTGGACGACGCCGATTTCAGCATGACCGACGCAGCTTTGACGACACTTGACGCCACCCAGTCATTCGATGACATCCATATGGTCCGAGCCGGCCTGACCTATAATTTCGGCTGGTGAGTTCAAAAAACATTACGAACCAGGGGCCCTTCACGGGCCCCTTTTCTTTTGCCGCCACTCGGGCCCCTCGTAGATTTCAGGTACCGGGTCAAAGCCATCCCCGCCCCAGGGATGGCAGCGGGATACGCGAGCGATGCCAAGCAGAAATCCGCGCCATGCCCCATGCTTTTCAATGGCAGTTCGGGCATAGTCGGAACATGTCGGTAAATAGCGGCAGCGCCTTCCCATGATGGAAGACAATGTCAGCTGATAAGCCCGGATAAGAAACAGAAGCAGAAATTTCATCATGGCCCCGTCGAAACCCAATATCCTTTTCATTATGGCAGATCAGCTGGCCGCGCAATTCCTGGCAGCCTATGGCCATGGGGTCACCAAAACGCCAAATCTGGATCGCCTGGCAAAATCCGGCGTTGTCTTTGAAAATGCCTATACGTCAAGCCCCCTGTGCGCGCCAGCCCGCGCCACCATCATGAATGGGCTTCTGCCTTCACGCACCGGCGTCTACGACAACGCAGCGGAGTTTCCTTCTTCTATCCCCACATTGGCCCATTATCTGCGTTTGCAAGGTTACAAGACCTGTCTGTCGGGAAAAATGCATTTCGTGGGCCCCGACCAATTGCACGGCCTTGAAGAACGCCTGACCACTGATATCTACCCCGCCGATTTCGGCTGGACACCGGATTGGCGCCTGAAACAGGAGCGCATCGACTGGTGGTACCACAATATGACCAGCGTGTTGCAGCCCGGCATCGCCGAAATTACCAACCAGCTTGAATATGATGACGAGGTGGCTTTCCTGGCAGTGCGCAAGATTTATGACTACGCCCGCTTTGAGGAGGGCAAACCCTTCTGCCTCATGACCTCCTTCACCCACCCACATGACCCCTATGCGGCGCGCGCCAAATACTGGAACCTCTACCGCGATGAGGATGTTGATCTGCCGCGCGTGGGCCCAATCGGCCATAACGCGCTCGATGCTCACAGCAAGCGTCTCTACGATGTATCCGCCATGCAGGATTACACCGTAACCGAGGCCGATGTCCGCGCCGCCCGGCATGGCTATTACGCCAATATTTCCTATATCGATGATCTCATCGGAAAATTGCTGGATGCCCTCGAAGCCACGGGCCAACTCGACAATACAGCGATCGTGTTCACCTCGGACCATGGCGATTTCCTCGGCGAACGCGGCCTCTGGTACAAGATGTCCTATCTCGAACCCTCGGCCCATATTCCACTGATCGTGAGTGCGCCAAAAAAATTCAACGCGCGCCGCGTCAAGGAACCCGTGTCGCTGCCGGATATTCTGCCTACCTTTGTGGATATTGCGACAGAAGGCAAAGGCGAATTGGCAAGGCCAACCGATGGCTGTTCGCTCTACCCCCTGCTCAACGGCGCTGCCGAACATTTAGAAGCCACAGCCTGGGGCGAATACCTGGCCGAAGGCACTGTTGCACCCATGTACATGTTGCGGCGTGGCCCCTGGAAATATATCCACTGCCCGACGGATCCGGATCAGTTGTTCAATCTCGTTGACGATCCCAATGAGCTAAATAACCTCGCTGGCAGCCACCCCCTGAGCGTAAAATTCCATTCCGAAGTGGTGGCCAAATTCGATATTCCCAAAATCAATGAAGCGGTTTTGGAAAGCCAGCACGCCCGCCTCATGATGTTTGAGGCGCTCAAAAGTGGTGCGCATTTCCCCTGGGATTTCCAGCCCCTGCGTGATGCGTCCGAGCAATACACCCGCAATCACATGAGCGTCACCGACCGCGACCTGCAATCACGTTTTCCCAAAGCACCGGATATTGAAAATAAGAGACGCTAAAACGACGAACCGTTCCGCCTGGTGACGATAGTTTTCGCCCCGTCCTTTTCAAAAAACATGTCGGCCTCAGAATAATAGGCTCGTTCCACGGGAGCCCGTGTGCCAATTTCCAGATAACTCACAGAAGTCTTCGTTTTATTCACAAGGTGATGGCCATTGCGAACACCCGCCTTGAAGCCCGCACACATGCCGGGCATCAGCAGATGCTCACCCGCATCGTCAATCAGGGTGATCTCACCCTCAACAACAAAGACGAATTCATCCTCATTCTCATGCCAATGGCGGTGGGAAGACCAGGAGCCCGGAGCCAGGGTTGTCAGGTTAACCCCATATTGCGTGAGGCCAAAGAAGTCCCCAAGGGCCCTCTTTTCCCGGCCCTTGACTGCTCCCGCAAACTCCGGCGGATAGACGGTTGAAGTTCGGGGGGTAATTGTCTTGGGGTCCAGCTTCGAAGCTTTGCTCATAGGGCCTCCGCTTTCGCTTCAATTTGTGCGATGGCATCCGTAACCGCATCAAAAGTCAAGAGCGTTGAGGCATGGCGCGCCTTGAAATCACGCACCGGGATAAAGGCCTCGTAGTCCGCCCATTTGCCGGTGGGCGCCGGGCCGCCGTCCTTCAGCATGGCATACATCTGCTCTTTCAGGGCGCGGAGTTCCAGTGCGGTGGAACCAATGACGTGACGGGCCATGACCGAAGACGAGGCCTGCCCCAAAGCGCAGGCTTTCACCTCCTGGCC
>CAZAMS010000187.1:0-3537 GCA_964486305.1 uncultured Aestuariivirga sp. | reverse complement strand
CGCATCCTCTTCTATGGCCGCCCATTTGTCGCGGGTGCGCCCCTGGGTTTTGAATCCGCCGAACACATTGATGAATTGTGGGGTGAGCCCGATATGGGCCATGACCGGAATGCCCCGCTGCGTGAGGAAATGAATGGTATCGGCCATGCGCTTGCCGCCTTCAATCTTGATGGCGCCGCATTCCGTTTCCTTCATCACCCGCGCCGCATTGTGAAAAGCCTGGGCGTGGCTTTCCTCATAGGAACCAAACGGCATGTCCACCACAACCAGCGCCCGCTTGGCGCCTCGCATCACCGCGCGGCCATGCAAAATCATGAGTTCAAGCGGCACCGGCAGGGTCGATTCAAAACCATGCATCACCATGCCGAGGGAATCGCCCACCAGAATGAAATCCACATACTTGTCGGCAATTGCGGCCGTATGGGCATGATAGGAGGTGAGCGCCACAATGGGCTGGCCGCCTTTGCGGCCGGTAATTTCCGGAGCCGTCAAACGCTTAATAATACTTTGAACAGACATGACTTAACCTGCTTTCGATAGTGCAAAAATCGGAACCCCGATGAGCGCGGGGTGTAACTGCGTCATGATACCATAAAGGGCGGCGCCAAAAATCAACGACAAGCCATCATGACCAATGCGCACTTCAGGACTGGGACGAACGCCATTAATGGCGGCCACAACCATATGGGCACCCGAGACCCATAGTAAACCACCAAAAAGAATCAGGCTCGCCAGATCGCCATTGGCAAAAAGATGCCCCACCGCCCAGAATAGCACTGCAAGCCCCATCGGAAAGCGCAGGCGCTGGCGCAGGCTTCCGCGAAACAGGAAAACCCCAAGGCACAAGAACCCGATAAAAGTCAGCCCATAATTCACATACCATCCCCAGGCCGGAGGATCATAAACGGTCGCAACAATTGAGCTTCGCCACCCCAGCACCATCACACCAATCGCAAAGAGCGAAGCCAAACCAAAAACAGCGCCATACCACTTCTCGCCCGCCCGGGATTTTATGTAGCTCTTGTATTGCGGAATGGCGGCAACCCCATGCAGCAGCGCAAACAGCAGGACACCAATTGCCAGAGTGGTCATCAGATGATCGGCACATTGAAAATGTAGGGGTGAACGCCAAACAGGAATACGCCGTAGAGAACCGCGCCTGTTACGACTGCAATCACATCCGAGCGAACGCTGGGTTCATAAGTCGGCCTCTTGCCCCGCGCCGTCGAGAGAATGATATCCAGCACGGCCAAAAGCAGGAATGTTCCAAAGAGCAGCACATCATGAAGCCTGCCATTTGATAAAAGATGGCCAAAAGACCAAAGCACAATGCCGACGGAGAATGGATTGCGCAACCAAAGCTTCAAATATCCCTTGCCGTGAAAGGCCCCAAGGCAAATAAATCCGAGCAATACCAGCAGCATGGTGACGTGACGCATGGACTGGGCCGGAATGTAGACAAAGTCACTGGCCGCTGGCCCCGAACTGAGGGACCAGAAACCCCAGATCATCAGCGCAAGCCCCGCAAGTGAAACCAGCGAATAGAGCCCCTTATAGGGGCCCTCGCCCATGCGCTGTTTGAGCGCGTCCCGCTGGCCCGGCAAAAGCAGCGAAAAAAGATGCGCCCCTGCGAAAATTACAATGCCTGCGATCAAGGTGCCCATTCCAGCTTCTCCTAGCGCGTTTGCCCTTCAAGGTGGAATCACCTTGCCGAAAAGGAATCGCGCCAAATCAATATGTTGGAGCAAATCCTTGTCGGCGAAGTCGTGCAACTTCGCCGGGATTTGCTCTAGTTGAGGTGTTTGCCAGATTTACTGAGCCGCGCCAACTGATCTGGTGGTCCAACCGGGGTTTGCCATATTTTGAGCGTGATGATTTCTGAAAACACCCCGCAGCTGAATTGCCGCCCTTCAAAGCATTGAAGAAAAGACCTTATTTTCTTCTGGTCTTGTTTGTTTGCGTTCGGTTCGGAAACCATGATAACAACTTCTCGATAAAGAGGCCAAATGCGGAGGAAATACCATGAAACCAACACTCATTCTCGTGGGCGCGGACAAGGGCGGCGTGGGCAAGACCACGGTTTCCCGCGCGCTGCTCGATTTTTTTGCGCGCAAGAACATTCTAACCCGCGCTTTTGACACGGAAAATCCGCGCGGCACCCTGAGGCGCTTCTATCCCGATCTCGCGGAAATCATTGATCTTGGGAATGTCGCCCATCAGATGAAGGTGCTGGATACGATGGATACGTCCAATGTGCCCGTCACCATCGTTGACTTCAAGGCTGGCAACATGTCCTATGCCCTTGATATATTTGACCGCATTGGCGTTTTGGAAGCAGCCCGCTCGGGTGCCTTCAATCTTGGCCTGTTCCATGTCATTGGGCCTTCGATTGCGTCCCTCGATGAAATCGCCGAAATTGCCCGCTATCTGCAGGGCGTGCATTATGTTGTGGCGCGCAATTTCATCAATGAAACGAATTTCTTTGAATGGGACCAGGCCACCCAGCGGAAGTATTTCGCGCAAATTCCCAAGGCCCAGGAAATTGCCATCCCGAAATTGAACGAAATGGCCTATGAGCAGGTAGACCTTGCCGGCGTCACCTTCAAGGACTTCATC
The DNA here is from genome assembly GCA_964486305.1 of uncultured Aestuariivirga sp. Classification (GTDB taxonomy): domain Bacteria; phylum Pseudomonadota; class Alphaproteobacteria; order Rhizobiales; family Aestuariivirgaceae; genus Aestuariivirga. Next base: position 921 of record CAZAMS010000187.1, on the reverse strand, counting down.
GAAAACCGCTCGCCCGATGGCTCACCTGGAAAATACTCCTTCGTGCTGCGTGGCTACGTGCGCAAGTGGAGTTCGGAAATTGATGAAGAGTTCGCCCATATAAAGCTGATCCATGACCTTCTCACTGGAGGCCGTTTGCCACAACCGCAACTCGTCGCACAAAACTAAAACGGAACGGCTGAACATTGGCCGATACGCCAACGATCTACATCATCTGTTCCGACCGGCACCGCAACGGCAAAACCCTGCTGGCGCGCGTGCTGGTCGACTATCTTCTGCTTGATCACCGGGACCCCTTCATCATCGACGCAAATTTCCCGGAAGGGACGCTTCGCGCCGCCTTTCCGGGCCGTACCGCCCTTGTCGATTTTGTCCAGATCCAGGGCCAGATGAAAATGTTTGACACAATCATGGGCTCCCTTGGCCGCGATTATGTTATTGACCTTCCCGCTCCCCAGCTTGAGAATTTCTTTGAAATTTTCCGCCAGGTCGATTTCAAGGAAGAGGCCATGAAGGCTGGCTTCCAGATTGTCGTCCTCTTCATTGTTGACAAGGACCTCGCATCCCTGAATGCCGCCGATGACCTTCGCGTCGCCATTGCCCCGGCAACGCTGGTTCACGTCCGGAACATGCATGTCGGCAGTGTCAATGTGGGACATGGAAATGCCTTGACGATTGATATTCCAATCCTTGACCGCGAGGTCATGAACCTCATTGAGGACAGGCGCTTTTCCCTGCGCAGCTTTGTTCTTGGCGAAGATTCACACCTGCCAGCACATATCACCAGAAAACTGCAGATCTTCCTGCTCGCCGTCATAACCGGTTTGCGTGACATAGAACCCGCAATGTCAATGGCAAGGCTTAGAGCATGATCTTCAATTATTGAATCCTACGCCGAAGGGCCCTCATCCGCCCTGTCGG
>CAZAMS010000186.1:0-12042 GCA_964486305.1 uncultured Aestuariivirga sp. | reverse complement strand
CAAGCTTGGCTGACGCCAAGCCAGCGGCTCCGATTGGCACGATCTGGTCGTCATCACCGTGAACGATCAGCGTCGGCACGTCGAATTTCTTGAGGTCTTCGGTAAAGTTCGTTTCCGAAAACGCCTTGATGCAGTCATAGGTGTTTTTGTGGCCGGCCTGCATCCCTTGCAGCCAGAACGAGTCGATCAGGCCCTGTGACACCTTGGCGCCCGGCCTGTTGAAACCGAAGAACGGGCCGCTTGCGATATCCTTGTAGAGCTGCGACCGGTCGGCAAGGCTGCCCGCCCGGCTGCCCGGCGCCCCAGTCCTTGTAATGGATCGTGACATTGTCTCGTGTCGTAATGGTGCCCATGGTGGGGATCCTTTCTGTTGTGGGTATGAAGTGTGTACGATTAAATCGTGTGCGGTATATATGTTGAAAGTTAGCAGGAGACAAGTCTTGCGATATAATCGCGTGCAACCTATCTTGAATGGGAAAAACAGTAAAGGCAAACGCGATGAATAGAACCAAAGTCGGTCCCCAGGCGCCCCTAAAACTCGACAGTTTTCTGTGTTTTGCCATCTACTCCGTCAACCACGCCTTCAACCGCGTCTACAAGCCGCTGCTGGACAGGCTTAAACTCACCTATCCGCAATATCTCGCAATGGCCGTCCTGTGGGAGCACGACGACCAGACCGTTGGGAGCCTGGGCGAGAAGCTCTTCCTCGAGTCGAGCACCTTGACGCCGATGCTGAAACGCCTTGAGGCGTTGAAATATATTTCCAGGACCAGGGACCGGGACGACGAACGCCAGGTCCGCGTGCGGCTCACCAAAACAGGCCTCGCCCTTCGCGAGAAAGCGCAAGAGATTCCCGCCTGCATCATCGAAGCAACCGGCCTCAATCCCGAAGGCGTGGCCAGGCTGAAGGAAGAAATCACCAAGCTGCGGGCCACATTGGCGCAGTAGTTTGTTCGGCGTTCTCAAAGATCTGGCGAACGGAAATTTTTCAGACCCACTGAGTCTACGCGAATGCGCTCCTGTCAGTCGACCCCGCCTGATCGAACGATTGTCGGTTTTCGTTGGCCCTTAAGGGCGTTGAGTACCGGCATTTCAATTGCCAGATGGATGCGCCAGCCGAAAAACGCCGCCGCAGCCATGCTGATCACGATGATGAGATCGGTTGGCAGGGGGATTACTTTCCAAAGAAGAAAGAACATCGGCATAAAAAGCGAATGGGTGAGATAGAGTGCATATGAGGCATCTCCCTGCCGAGTCCAGACGTTTGCACGGCCTTTGAACTGCATGGCGCCCCAGACGATCAGGGCTGCAGGCAGGCCATAGACTGCCACGCGCTGAAAGGCCTCTTCGCCGCGCAGATACTCAAGCGAGTTGCCCAAGGGCGCGAGGTCGAAGAAACCGGCCCCTATGAGGAGTGCCGCACCCAGTGGAATCCCCCACCTGGCCTGTTGAAGCGCAGGAGCCTGGGCGAGTGCCACTCCAAACAGGAATTCCATGATCAGGGGATTGCCAAGAAACTGGAACACGGCGCCATGCTGCCTGAGCGCCATTGAAGCAACGAAAAGGCCGAGCACAGGAAAGAGCCACCGCCTGTCAGCAAGGACGAATGCGGCCGCAGCATAAAACAATGCTTCGTAGCAGAGCGTCCAGGCCACAGGCAGCAGCGGCAGCGTCATTGCATCCGTCGCAGGCCAAAGAAAAAATGTTGCAAGCAGGTCGCGCCAGGTGATGGCGGTTCCGGAACGGACAACTATCAGCAGCGCGAATGTGCAAATGATAAAGTAGAAGGGAATGATGCGGCGGAAGCGTTTCCAGGCGAACTCCTGCCACGAAAGCCCCACGGCAGTTTTGGCGATAATGACGCCTGAAATAACGAAGAAGATGTCAACCCCGGCTTGGCCTGCAAGCGGGAGTTCGGATGGAAAAAGACCGTATGAACCGGTCGCTTTGACCGCCAGCTGAGCCGCATGGACGTAGACGACCATGAGGGCTGCAACAAAACGCAGGATTTGCAGGGGCCATATCACTGTAGCAATAGAGTGCCCAATGGTTACCAAAAAATTTCAGATTCCATAACAGTTGGCATGGCCCGCCACTTATGGAAAAACCCCGGAGTTTCCACCGGGGTTTCGTATTTCGTAAGGGTGCGTTGGACTTAGAAGTCCATTCCACCCATTCCGCCGCCCATGCCGCCGCCCATACCGCCGGGCATGCCGCCTGGGGCCTTGTCCTTGGGCTTCTCGGCGATCATGGCTTCCGTGGTGATCAGGATGGAGGCAATTGAGGCCGCATCCTGAAGGGCCACACGCACGACCTTGGTGGGATCGATGATGCCAGCGGCAACCATGTCCACATATTCCTCGTTCTGTGCGTCAAAGCCGAAGTTGCCGCTCTTCTCAAGCAGCTTGCCGACAACGATCGAGCCTTCAACACCGGCGTTCTCGACGATCTGGCGGATCGGCGACTCGAGCGCCTTCGACACGATGTTGATGCCAGCTTGCACGTCGGGGTTCTTCGATGTGACAGACTCAAGCGCCTTCTTGGCGCGGAGCAATGCAACACCGCCGCCAGGAACGATGCCTTCTTCTACGGCAGCGCGCGTGGCGTTCAAAGCGTCGTCAACGCGGTCCTTGCGTTCCTTCACTTCAACTTCGGTGGAACCGCCAACCCGGATCACCGCAACACCGCCTGCGAGCTTCGCCAGGCGTTCCTGCAGCTTTTCACGGTCATAGTCGGAGGTCGTGTCTTCGATTTGCGCCTTGATCTGGGCAACCCGGCCGGCGATGTCGGCCTTCTTGCCGGAACCATCGATGATCGTGGTGTTTTCCTTGTCAATGCGGACCCGTTTTGCACGCCCCAGCATGTCGAGGCCAACATTCTCAAGCTTGATGCCGAGGTCTTCGGAAATGACCTGGCCGCCGGAGAGCGTTGCGATGTCTTCAAGCATCGCTTTGCGGCGATCGCCGAAGCCCGGAGCCTTGACGGCAGCAACCTTGAGGCCACCGCGCAACTTGTTGACCACAAGAGTGGCCAAGGCTTCGCCTTCAATGTCTTCGGCGACGATGAGCAGCGGCTTGCCCGACTGAACCACGGCTTCGAGGATCGGCAGCATGGCCTGGAGCGATGAAAGCTTCTTCTCGTGGAGAAGAATGTAAACATCTTCCAGTTCGCACAGCATCTTGTCGGCATTGGTGATGAAGTATGGTGAGAGATAGCCCCGGTCAAACTGCATGCCTTCAACCACTTCCAGCTCGGACTCGGCGGTCTTGGCTTCCTCAACCGTGATCACCCCTTCATTGCCGACTTTCTGCATGGCCTTGGCAATCATGTCGCCGATGGCCTTTTCGCCGTTGGCCGCGATGGCGCCGACTTGGCCAACTTCTTCCGAGGACTTGATTTTCTTCGAACGCTTCTTGAGGTCTTCAACGACGGCGGTAACCGCCATGTCGATGCCACGGCGAAGGTCCATCGGGTTCATGCCGGCAGCAACAGACTTGCAGCCCTCACGCACGATGGCCTGGGCCAGAACTGTGGCCGTAGTGGTGCCGTCGCCTGCGATGTCATTGGTCTTGGAAGCGACTTCGCGCACCATCTGGGCGCCCATGTTTTCGAACTTGTCATCAAGTTCGATTTCCTTGGCAACGGTGACACCGTCTTTCGTTGTGCGTGGCGCACCGAACGACTTGTCGATTACCACGTTACGGCCCTTGGGGCCGAGGGTGACCTTCACCGCGTTAGCGAGAATGTCAACGCCGCGGAGCATTCGCTCGCGGGCTTCGCCGCCGAAGCGGACTTCTTTTGCAGCCATGTGAATATTCCTCTTTTCTGAAAAAACTTACTTGTCGAGCACGCCCATGATGTCGGACTCTTTCATGATCAAGAGCTCGTCGCCGTCGATCTTGACTTCGGTGCCCGACCATTTGCCGAAAAGGACGGTGTCGCCCTTCTTCACATCGAGCGGAACCAGTTTGCCGCTTTCATCGCGGGCCCCTGGGCCGACGGCGATGATTTTGCCCTGCATCGGCTTCTCTTGCGCCGTTTCTGGGATGATGATGCCACCCTTTGTCTTGGTGTCTTCGTCAACCCGCTTCACCACGACCCGGTCGTGCAAAGGACGGAATTTCATGCGGTAACTCCTTATAACGTATTGATTTATTTATTTTTAATGCGAAAACAGGGTTCTGTTCCAGCATCTGTTAGCAGTCACACGATAGGAGTGCTAACAGCTGGGCTTCAGATAGGTCCGATGCGCACGCCAGTCAAGGGCCAATACTGTTGCACCGCCACAATTCGGTAGCCTTGCCTTGCCAAAAGCCGATGAGGTTAACGGACGGGTGATTTGGTGCGATTGTGGATCTTACATTTGGTTTTAGCGTTTCTTTGCTTGGCCATGGCAGCACCACTGAAGGCCCAGACGCTAAATACCACCGATTTTCAGATCGAGTGGAAGGTGACCAACCGCTTCCGCCTCTTTAACGACACCAGTTTCTTCAAGCTCCATGAAAATGCCTGGCGGCAATATCTCATCCATGTAAATGAGCAGAAAATTTCCGGCGAGCAAAAGTCTCTCCTCGTCGAAAATTCTTCCGTGCTGGGCGCAGAGCATGTGCTGAATGACCGCTATATTGCCTTCTCGCGCCTTGAACGCTCAAAATTTGATTGGCGCGGCTGGGCGGCGCAGGGGCAGGGCCGGCTGTGCTGGAATCCGAAAAGCCGGATGCATGATCTCTGTGGCGATGTGGACAATTACATTAATCCGAAGAGCCACGAGATTGAAATCAGCCTCCGTCCTCTTGTACCCAATAAACTGATCGGCGAATTCAATTGTGAATGGCGCGTGGGTGATGCGCCCGTGCTCACTGCGCCTTGCGATGGCACTGTTTCGGCCATGCTTTCCTATCCCACTGGCGCTGATATCTCAGTAGCCGTGGTTGGCGAACAGCCCATCACCCTGAAAGCAAAGGTGCGCGATCTCCTGATCGTTGGTTTTGGTGACAGCTTTGGCTCCGGTGAAGGCAATCCCGACATGCCCGTTGAATTCAGCGAGGCCCAGCGTTATAAAAATCTTTATCCCCGCCGCAAGAACAATGATGCCAGTGGTTCAGCCCTTTGGACCGATGAACTCTGCCACCGCTCACTCTATGGCCACCAATTGCGGGCCGCCCTGCAAATTGCCGTTGAGAATCCCCAATCGGCGGTAACGTTTTTGGGCTACGCCTGTTCCGGTGCCGGTATCGAAGCGGGCATTCTGGGCCCGCAGGAATATGTCGAGAGTGTCAGCACTACAAGAGCACAAACATCAGATAATGCCGTAGCATCACCGTCGCGTTTTATTTCGGGCGACTCAAAGGACGCACAGATCCGCTGGCTGTTGCGCGAGCTCTGCAAGGTGAAACCTGAGCAGGACGATGGCCTGTGGGTCTGTCCCGACAATCAGTTCCGCCGCTCCGTTGATTATCTCTTTCTCTCCATCGGCGGCAATGACGTGGGCTTTCGAAATGTCGTTGCCTGGGCGACGCTCCGTGAAGGAACCTCGGCAACCCTGGCAAAATTTTTTGGCGCTACCGTTTCCGCAAAACAGTTTGCCGGGAACATGAAAGACATACTGCCGGGAGCCTATGCGCGGCTGGCAAAAGCCATCGAGCGCGCCGTGCCCATCTTTTCCGGCGACCAGGGCTTTGATGCCTCCCACGTCATCCTCACCGCCTACCCGGACATGCTTGTCGATGAAACCGGTCAGATTTGTGCGGCGGGCGGCACGGAAGATGGCGAGGAAGACCGCTTCGCCGCCAATCAGTCCCTTGATTTTTTTTCGTCTTGGCTTGCGACAACGAGCAGAAGATTGAATTCGGTTCATGAGCAATTGGCAACCCTTGACCGGCGTATGAAAGATCTCAGCGGCGACCATGGCTGGACCTATGCCGGAAGGGTTTACAATGACCGTGTGTTTCAAGGCCATGGCTTTTGCGCCCAGCGTTCCAAATTCGCCAATGATCCCGCCGAGGTCTTGATGATCCCCTGTTGGGGCAAGGCTGAAAGGCCCACGCAAACCTGCCAATCCTCCTGGTCCGGCAAGGCAAAGGAATGGCGGCCCTATAGTCCCATCAGCCAGAATTACCCCTATGCACTGCGCCAGCGCTGGGTGCGCACCTTCAACGACGCCTACATGGCGGTGAACCAGAAGGTGATCGAAAGGTCGGGCAAGATTGATGATCAGTCCTCGGCCCAGACATTTTCTGAAACGACGGGCGCCATGCATCCCAGTGCGGAAGGCCAGGCCGCCATGGCAGACGCCATTCTCATGGATATTCGCAGTGGGATTGCCCAGTTACTGGGTGGCGAGCTGTATTAGAGCATGTCCCGACGAAGTTGTACGACTTCGTCGAAAAGGACATGCTCCAACATATCGAATCTGCGCGATTCCTTTTCGGCGAAGTGATTCCACTTCGCCGGGAAGCGCGCTAGGCAACTGGTGTGAAGTCGTCTTCGGGGTCCCCGTCCATGAGGTCACGGATTTTCATGAGCGCATTTCTGAGGCCTAGGGCTGTTGCGGGCTGGCCAAAGCTGATGCGCACCCCTTGATCCTTCGCGTGTGGCCCGAAAGAAAAGGCAGGTCCCGGCGTGAGTTTGATACTGTGCGAGAGCGCCGCTGAAGCAAAGCGCAAGGGGCTCCAATGGGCGGGCAGGTTCAACCAGCCGTAAGGCGCGCCCGGCTCGCAACCAAACGTGTGATGGGAAAACACCTCGCGGAAAATGTTGCGCCTTAATGCCATCTCCGCAATGACGCGGCCCATAAGGTGTTCGGCAATATCCGTTTCAAGCCAGTAGCGCGCAACCTCGGCCGTGAGTCCCGTGACGCGAGCCCCGGCTGCCCGTTGGCGCAAGCGCAGGAATTGCGCCCGCCCCGGCGGGGTTGCCACAAAGCCGATGCGCAGGCCCGGAGCCAGCGTCTTGGACAGGCTGGTGATGTGATAGGTGCGCTCCGGTGCGAGGCTGTAGAATGTCGGCGGCTGCACCCGGTTGTCGAGCAGGCGGAAAATGTCATCTTCAACAATTGTAAGATTGTGGCGCCGCGCTATGTCCACAATGGCGTCCCGGCGCTCGCGCGGCATGGTAATGGTCGTGGGATTTTGCAGGGTGGGAACGAGATAAAGTATTTTTGCTTCGCCCGTCTTGGCCGCGCGCTCGAGATCTTCCAGATCAAGCCCCGTGTCATTCATGGCAAGCGGCACGGGCTTCAGGTTGAGGCCGTAGATCAATGATCCCAGCGAGGCATAGTTGAGATTTTCCGCCATCACGGCGTCGCCCGGCTGCGCCAGCACGGAAAGGCAGGCCATGACGCCGAGATGGGCGCCGGCGGTGACGATAATGTTGGATTCCGAAATGTCTATGCCGCTCCGCGCCAGCCACTTGGCCCCCATGGCGCGGTAGTGGGCGTGACCTTCGGGCGGCATGTAATCGAGGAGAGCCAAGCGTGAAGGCTCGCGCATCACATGGGCAAGGGCCGCATCGAATTCATCATTGGAATAAACCGGCGGTGGCGCGGCATGGCTGAGGTCAGACAGCTGTGATGTAACTTCAAGGCGCGCAGGCAGTGCCGTGGAGCCGCTAATCTCGCGCACATAGCTTCCGCGCCCCACTTCACCCGAAAGGAGTCCGCGAATTTCGGCCTCCTTATAGGCCCGCGTGACCGTTCCAACCGTCACCTTGAGCCGCCAGGCCAAATCCCGATGGGGTGGCAATTTATCGCCGACATTCAGCTTGCCGGAAAGAATGTCGCCCGCCATGGCATCCGCGATTGCTAGGTAAATTGGCTTGCCTTGGGTTAGCTCTGGCGTCCAAATTGTCATGGATACAAAATCCTCTTTGACAGATACAATAATTTTATTGTATCTATACATCAAGTGATTTTTTAGCAGAAATCATGACGATATAGGTACAATAGATACAATTTGAGAGGATTTACGAGGAGATTGCCATGCGCGAATATGTTTTCAACGAAGCCCAGTCCCGGTTAAGCACCTTCAGCTTTTCAACCCTGCGCCAGCTCGTTCGAAATTGGCTCTGCAAACGGCAACTCCGCAAATTGCATGTGCTCGATGACTATCAACTGAAGGATATTGGCCTGACCCGCGGCCAGCTCCACCATATTTCAGGTCTGCCCCTCTCAGTTGATCCCGTCTGGGAGGCAGAACGGCTCAGGCTGGTGGCGTCACATCTGCAATAGATGATGAGATTACCCTCTCCCGTTAAGGGAGAGGGCTGTAGCGGCGCTGCAATGAATTCCAAATTTCAGTTCGACAGGAAATAGGTAATCGTCGTCACCACACGCACCTTCTTGTCGATCTGGCGCTCTGGCCGGTCATTGGGAATTGCAACTGCCGGGTTGATTTCGATTATGCCCTGATTGGCATTCTGAATGTCACCGACCTTGGCACCGGACTCCTGCGCAAATTTATCCGCCGCTTCCCGCGCCCGTTTGGTTGCTTCGGTGAGCATGTCCCCCTTGAGCTCATTCACGTCGGTGAAAATAAATGATGGCCCTGCATTATAGGCATCCGACGAAAACACCACGCCGGATTTCAGCAGGTCGCCGATCATGCGCGAGGCATCGGCGAGTTTTTGCACCTCCGATGATTTCACCAGAATGTCTTCGGTGAGAACAAAGCGGCTTTCCGGAGGCACACCCTGATTGTTGTAACCGGCCAGCCGGTCTTCAACCTGGATGTTTTGCACCTGCATATCCTGCTCGGTAAATCCATTGGACATCAGGAATGATTTGACCGCCGCCTGCGAAACCTCAAGCGACGAGCGCGCCGCTTCAAGTGTGGCGCCCGTGACCACAAAGCGCACCGGCCAGAAGCCAAGATTGGCTTTCACTTCCCGCTCTGAAAGACCTTTAACCGTGACTGTGCGAAACCCCAGCCGGCTTTTGACCAGTGATTCACCGGCAAGAAAGCCGCCGCTGGCAACGCCAAGGCCGATCAGCCCTCCGGCGATAATATTCGAAAATGACGACATGATCCGCCCCTGAATGCGCCCTCACGCTGGAAATTGCCCATCCATTGTGTTGCTTTTTTGTCAGGCCATGATCACGGTGCAATCTTGAACCGCATGGAAAACGAATTTACCTTCTCCGAGTTCTTGTCTCGAACCATAGTGACAACGTCGTAGTCTCCAGGTTTTAGGCCGGTAAAATTATAATCGATCTTGCCCATGAATTCCTTGTTGGGAACGCGGCTGCGCAACGTCCATGAGGCAAATTTTTCCTGCTTGGCGAGGCTGGCTCCGGAAGCATCCTTGATTTCAAAATCAAGTGCCATGTCCGTGATAAAAATCTGTCCGTCACGGCCATAGGTAAATCCGACGGGCTCCGAGTAGATGACCAAAAAGCTCGCCGCTCTTGAACTCATTGTTTTCCCGAATGTCGTAGATTCCAAATCCCGCCGGATCGGCAGCTACAAAAATGGTTTTCCGGAATGAGAGTGGTGTTTGATTCCATATCACCTCGCGCGCCGTTTCCAGCGCTTGCAGCGCCTCGTCAAACTTGCCCGCATTCACAGGTTTTCAACAGCAACACCGGCCTCTGAGATTTCACCCGCCCAGGCAGGCCAAATCGAAAACAACAAGACAGAAGAAAAACATAGTGAACGAATACTTAACATTGCCCTCTCCCTCATCTGGCCCTTTGAAGCCATCGTCCCAAATCTGGCTGGGGGCAATGGTCAAGTCTGGTTGTTTCCTTATGCCCATCAGTTCTGCTAACTTGGCTTGAAATCTCAACGGAGTTTATTGCATGAACAAGCCACAGGACCATCGGGACGCCAAAACCTGGGAAGCCTCGCCCAACAATCTTGAGCCCTTCTGGATGGGGTTTACTCCCAACCGGGCCTTCAAGAAACGCCCCCGCATGATCGCCCGTGCCAAGGACATGCATTATTATGATATGTCAGGCCGCGCCATTCTCGACGGCAGCGCCGGACTCTGGTGTTCCAATGCTGGCCATTGCAGGGATCCCATTGTTGCGGCAATCCAGAAATCCGCGGCCGAACTCGATTTCGCGCCGACCTTCCAGTATGGCCATCCCAAGGTATTTGAATTGGCGTCGCGCCTGGCCACCATGGCACCAGGCGATTTGAATTATGCTTTCTTCTGCAATTCCGGTTCGGAAGCAGCGGATTCAGCTTTGAAAATTGCCCTCGCCTATCAGCGCGTCAAGGGCCAGGCCAGCCGCACCCGCTTAATTGGCCGTGAGCGCGGCTACCATGGCGTGAACTTTGGCGGCATTTCTGTTGGCGGCATGGTGGGTAACCGCAAGATGTTCGGAACCATGCTGGCTGGTGTTGATCACTTGCCCCACACCTACAACCGCAAGGAACAGGCCTTCACCAAGGGCGAACCCGACTACGGCATGCACTATGCCGACGAGTTGGAACGCCTTGTGGGCCTGCATGACGCGTCAACCATCGCCGCCGTCATTGTTGAACCCATGGCGGGATCAACCGGTGTATTGCCGCCACCCAAGGGCTATCTCAAACGCCTGCGCGAAATCTGTGACAGGCACGGCATCCTGCTCATATTTGATGAAGTCATCACCGGCTTTGGCCGCCTGGGCTATGCTTTCGCAGCCGAACGCTTTGGCGTGCTCCCCGACATGATCACCTTTGCCAAGGGCGTGACCTCCGGCACCGTGCCCATGGGCGGCGTCATGGTGCGCCAAGGCATCTATGATGCTTTCATGAACGGACCAGACCACGCCATTGAACTATTCCATGGCTATACCTATTCCGGCCATCCGATTGCGGCTGCTGCTGGTGTTGCCACCATGGACCTTTACCGCGATGAGAAACTCTTCGAGAATGCCAAGAAACTTGAAGGCGTTTGGGCCGATGCGGCCATGAGTCTCAAGGGCAATCCAATGATTGAGGATATCAGGACGCTTGGCCTCGTGGCGGCCTTTGACCTGAAGCCTGTTGAAGGCTCACCGGGGCTTCGGGCCTACAAGGCCATGGAAGATGCTTTCCACGATTTTGGTTTCCTGATCCGCATCACGGCCGATACAATTGCCCTGTCGCCGCCACTCATGATCACTGAAAACCAGATTGATGAAATTTTCAGCGACAAGATGCCGAAAGTTCTTAATTCGGTCGCCTGACCGCGCGCAGTTGTTTAATAGGGCCATAGACTCATTTCGTTTTTGGCCCTATTGATTTAACCGCAACAAGGATATGTCGCGGTAATATGCAAGTGCGTGGTTGGCCCAGCGTTCTGGTTCTTGCAGTGTTTTCCTGCTTTGCAATTGCATGCGGAATCTTTGTTCTGGTGGCCAAAACCCAACAGGCCCAAGCCGTTGTGGCAGCCATATTTCTCCTCGCTATCGGGCAATTATTCGTCATTGGCTTGGGCTGGGCCCGGGGCCTGACTCTGCAGGATGCAATTCGCGGCCTTGCACGTGAGCGCCGCACGGCGGAAGAAAAATACAACAAGTCTTACGTGACCGCCAAGCTTTTTGAACAGGAAATTGCGGATTTGAAGCGCCGCATGGGTCTGTCTGAAAAAGAAATCCAGGATGAGATGGCGGCCATGCGGGCCAAGTTCCAGGAGCTCGCCCAGCGCTATGAGGCAGACTCTGCCAATGCGCGCATGCAAAGTTCAGCGGAATTACCGGCATCGTTCCAAAACACTCCAGCGCGCGAGCATTTTAACTTTCTGCTTGAACCAATCATTGATCTCACAACCAACCGCACCGCCCACTACCGCGTTCGCTTCAGCATTACTGCGGCAAACGGCATTGAAATTGATTATTCAAAACTGACACTGAATGCCGATCGCGGGGAACTTCGTCCAACCCTTGATGTCCACGTCATCAACCAGGCCATTCCTCTGCTGCGCCGCTTGCGTGCCAAACATCCCGCCATGCGCATGTTCATTCCAATGGGTGCCGCAACGCTGGTCAGCGAAAATACCATTGCCCTTGTAACCCAAATGCTGTTGGAAGCAGACAACGTGGCGCAGGGCGTGGTCTTTGAACTCACCCATGAT
>CAZAMS010000185.1:0-6853 GCA_964486305.1 uncultured Aestuariivirga sp. | reverse complement strand
TGCGGATTTTGCCGCCTGGGCCGAAAAGATCAAGACAGCCAGCGCCGAAGAGGCCAGGGATTATCTGTTTGCCATGCTGAAGGCCAAGGGCCAGCTGGCGCAAAATTGAACTCATTGAGAGGCTAAACACCCATGTCCCACTCAACCGCCGCTCACGATGACCATGCCCTGCCCTCGGGCTGGAGGCGCTATGTCTATTCAACCAACCATAAGGACATCGGCACGATGTATCTTTGGTTTGCCATCTTCTCGGGTCTGATTGGCGGCTTCCTGTCGGTCATGATGCGCATTGAACTGGCCGAGCCCGGCATTCAGATTTTTACCGGCCTGGCTCAAATGGCTTATGGCACGTCTGCTGATGCGGCACTCGACCAGGGCAAGCACATGTATAACGTGTTTGTCACCGGTCACGGCCTGCTCATGATCTTTTTCATGGTCATGCCCGCGATGATTGGCGGCTTCGGCAACTGGTTCGTGCCGCTGATGATCGGCGCGCCTGACATGGCGTTTCCACGCATGAACAACATTTCCTTTTGGCTGTTGCCTCCGGCCCTTGGCCTTCTGCTGATTTCAATGTTTGCTGAAGTCCCTGCAAATGCCTATGGCGCGGGTGGCGGCTGGACGCTTTATCCACCGCGCTCCACCACGGGCCAGCCCGGACCCGCCATGGATTATGCCATTTTGTCCGTCCATCTCGCCGGTGCCTCATCGATCCTTGGCGCCATCAACTTCATAACCACCATTTTCAACATGCGTGCCCCCGGCATGACGCTGCACAAGATGCCGCTGTTCGTGTGGTCCATTTTGGTCACTGTTTTCCTGCTTCTGTTGTCACTGCCGGTTCTGGCTGGTGCCATCACCATGCTGCTGACCGACCGTAATTTCGGAACGTCCTTCTTCGTGCCATCCAAGGGCGGCGATCCCATCCTCTTCCAGCATCTCTTCTGGTTCTTCGGCCATCCGGAAGTTCACATTCTCATCCTTCCCGGTTTCGGCATCGTCTCGCAGATCGTTTCGACCTTCTCGAAGAAACCCGTGTTCGGTTATCTCGGCATGGCCTACGCGATGGTTGCCATCGGCCTGGTAGGCTTCGTCGTCTGGGCCCACCACATGTATACCGTGGGCATGGATGCCGACACGCAGGCCTATTTCGTTGCGGCTACAATGATTATCGCGGTGCCGACGGGCGTCAAGATTTTCTCCTGGATTGCCACCATGTGGGGCGGTTCCATTGAATTCAAAACTCCAATGCTCTGGGCCCTTGGTTTCATCTTCCTGTTTACCATTGGTGGCGTAACGGGCGTCGTACTCTCCAATGCGGGCGTTGATCGCTCGCTGCATGACACTTATTACGTGGTTGCCCACTTCCACTACGTCTTGTCACTCGGTGCTGTGTTTGCAATCTTTGGCGCGTGGTATTACTGGTTCCCGAAATTCACCGGCTACATGTACAACGAAACCGTCGGCAAGGTGCATTTCTGGGTCACATTTATCGGCGTGAACCTGCTGTTCTTCCCGCAGCATTTCCTGGGCCTCGCTGGTATGCCTCGCCGTTACATCGATTATCCCGATGTGTTCGCGGGCTGGAACCAGATATCGTCCTATGGCTCCTATATGTCCGCCTTCGGCGTGTTGATATTCCTCTATGGTGTCTTCTCGGCCTACGCCAGGAAGCAACAGGCGGCTGACAACCCCTGGGGCGAGGGTGCAACGACTTTGGAATGGACCTTGTCTTCACCGCCGCCATTCCATCAGTTCAACACGCTGCCCGTCATAAAGTAGTCTAATGAGCGACGTGCAACTCAATATCGTAAGTCATTCTCCCTCCTTCGGTGGGCAGGGCACGGCTGGCGATTATTTTGCGCTGCTCAAGCCGCGTGTCATGTCGCTTGTCATATTCACGGCCTTTGTTGGCATCGTGGCCGCCCCCGGAGGGCTGCATCCCCTGTTGGGACTTGTGGCACTCATCGCCATTGCCGTGGGCGCTGGCGCCTCCGGCGCCCTTAACATGTGGTATGATGCCGATATTGACGCCAAGATGAAGCGCACCAGATCGCGCCCCGTACCGCGTGGCGCCATCCTTCCCGGTGAAGCACTGGGATTTGGTGCTGCCCTTGCCGTTGGTTCGGTTATTGCTCTGGGCCTCATGGTCAATTTGGTTGCGAGTGCCCTGCTGGCCTTCACGATTTTCTTTTACGTCGTGATTTATACCATGTGGCTGAAACGCTGGACCCCGCAAAACATTGTGATTGGTGGTGCCGCGGGGGCTTTGCCGCCAATGATCGGTTGGGCCGCTGTCACCGGAACCATCGATCTCGGTGGCATCTCGCTTTTCCTGATTATTTTCATGTGGACACCCCCCCATTTCTGGGCACTGGCACTGTTCACCGAAAACGACTACGCGGCAGCAGGCGTTCCCATGTTGCCAAATGTTGCGGGTCCTGATGAAACCCGTAAGCAAATCCTGATCTACACGCTGGTGCTTTTACCCCTGACGTTTCTTCCCGCACTCTTGGGAGTAAGCGGCCTTCTTTATGTCGCGGGCGTAGCGCTGCTCTCAGCCATGTTTCTCTATTACGCTGTAAATGTTTATCGTATGCGTGAAGGTGCTGCGGCCAATCGCGCTTGCAAGAAGCTTTTCGGTTTCTCAATTCTTTGGCTTTTCCTCGTCTTTGCCCTCATCCCGCTTGAGCATCTCTTGGGCGTAACAAGCCTCCCATCGGTGCTGATGTGAACAACGCACCTTTCAGCGCAGAGGATATGGCACGCCGCAGGAAGCGCTCGATCATCATGGCCCTCATACTTGGTGTCCTGGTGGTCCTGTTCTTTGCCACAACGATTGTGCGGATTGGCAGCAATTTCGCCATGATGTCTGGTGGTTGATATGAAGCCTGCTCCCGTCATTCCCAATGCGCGGAAAAATCTTCGTGTGGCAGCAGTCGCCGGAAGTGTCGCCGTCAGCATGGTGGGCCTCGCTTACGCGTCGGTGCCGCTTTACAGCATGTTCTGCAAGGCCACCGGCTTTGGCGGAACCACCCAGCGCGCCGATGTTGCACCTGAAACCGCAACCGGTAAATTCATCACCATAAGATTTGACGCCAATACGGCGGGCAGCCTTGGCTGGAATTTCCATCCCGTGCAGTCCGTCATGAAGGTCAAGATCGGCGAACAGAACATGGCGCACTACAGTGCCACCAACACCAGCGACAAGGTGTTGACGGGGAGTGCCATTTTCAATGTGACGCCCGTGGAAGCAGGCGCTTACTTCAATAAAATTCAGTGCTTCTGTTTCACTGAGCAAACCTTGAAGCCCGGCGAGAGCGCCGATTTGCCTGTGGATTTCTTTGTTGATCCGGCAATTCTGGACGACCCGGATTCAAAGTCGATCAGCGAAATCACGCTGTCCTACACTTTTTTTCCAGTAGATAAACCTGATGATGTTTCCGCGGCTGAACAACCGCCGATGCAAAATACAAATTGAGGAGTAGGGGACATGGCTGACGCCCACGCAAAGAACCACGATTATCATTTGGTCAACCCAAGCCCTTGGCCGGCAGTTGGCGGCGCATCGGCCTTCATTCTGGCTATTGGTGCGGTAAACTGGATGCACGGTGGCAACTGGCTAATCATGGCCTTGGGCTTTGCCCTCGTTTTTTATACCATGTTCATGTGGTGGCGTGATGTTATCCATGAAGCACATGCGGGTGATCACACACCCGTTGTCAGCCTTCACCTGCGTTACGGCATGATCATGTTCATTGCCTCGGAAGTCATGTTCTTCGTGGCATGGTTCTGGGCCTTCTTTGACGCCAGCCTGTTCACCGATGAAGCCATTCAGGCCTCACGTGTGGCAGTAACAGGAGGCGTTTGGCCGCCGGCTGGCACAAAGATATTCGACCCATGGCATCTGCCTCTGGTGAATACCTTGATCCTTCTCACTTCGGGTACAACAGTCACCTGGGCGCACCATGCCTTGTTGAACAACGACCGCCAGGGCCTGAAATGGGGCCTTGTCGCGACCGTGGCCTTGGGCGCGCTTTTCACCTGCGTCCAAGCCTATGAATATGCCCATGCGCAATTTGCGTTCAGCCGCGAAGGTGAAGGCAACATTTATGGTTCAACCTTCTTCATGGCAACTGGCTTCCATGGCTTTCATGTGATCATAGGAACAATCTTCCTGCTCGTCTGCCTGTTCCGTGCCATGAAAGGCCACTTCACGCCACAACAGCATTTCGGATTCGAAGCCGCCGCCTGGTATTGGCATTTCGTGGACGTGGTCTGGCTGTTCCTGTTTTCCTGCGTCTATGTCTGGGCCTCGGCAGGTGTTGTGGTCGGGCACGAGTAATCGCAATTGCAGGATGGATGACAATTATTATCCGGAACTTTCGCCGCTCACCACGGGCCTGAGCGCAAAGTGCCCCCGCTGCGGGCGGGGCAAGCTGTTTGATGGCTATCTGAACGTCGCCAAATCTTGCCAGAGCTGCGGACTCTCCTATGCCTTTGCCGACAGTGGCGATGGGGCCGCCTGGTTCGTCATGCTTTTTGTCTGCGTCGTTGGCGTGGGTTCAATCCTCGGCGTCGAGATTGCCTTTGCGCCCCCCTTCTGGGTTCACATATTTCTGGCTATTCCTGTTCTCATTCTCTTGCCCCTCATTCTCTTGCGGCCCGTTAAGGGGTTTCTCCTGTGCCAGCAATGGAAAACCAAAGCCCGTGAAGGCGGGATGGAGAAATGAAACCGCGTATCTGGCCAATATTGCTCTGGGGGGGTCTGAGCATTGCCATGCTCATAGGGCTTGGCACGTGGCAGCTTTTTCGCCTTGCCGAAAAGCAGGCACTTCTCGCTGACATTGCCCAGAGAACGCAGGCACCACCAGTTTCGATAGGCGAAGTTCTGGTTCTCAGAGACAGGGGCGCTGATATCGAGTTCGTTGCGGTCAAAACGAAGGGCGCCTTCGATCACCGGGCCGAAAGGCACAAACTTGCAACCTTTGAAGGAAGTCCCGGCTGGCAGATCATCACCCCTTTCACCAGCGACGAAGGCATTGTGGTCATGGTTGATCGCGGCGTGGTTTCAGATGATTTGCGCGACGCAGGCAAGCGGTCGGAAAACACCTCACCAACTGAATTGACCGCCGTTGTCCGGACCCATGATAATGAACGAGGGTTTTTCGATCCCGAAAATGATGTTGATGGCAATGTCTGGTATTGGTGGGATGTCCCTGCAATGCTTTCGTCCATTACCATCGCCACCGAAATGAAGGTCGCACCCTTTGTGCTGCAGGCGCTTCCCGGCGATGATCGAAAGAAATTTCCGACGGTCCCCAATCCTGAAGCTCAGTTGCGCAATAACCATCTGCAATATGCGGTGACCTGGTTTTCGCTGGCTCTTGTGCTTCTGGTGATCGCGGGCCCTTTCATCCGGAAACTGGTGAGAGGAAGCGATGCTTGATGCCACGACTTCCCCCCGCTAGTTTGAATTTCCAATAAAGAGGGTTCTTCGTGCAATATGTGTCCACAAGGGGCGAAGCCCCGGAGCTTGGCTTTGAAGATGTTCTGCTCACGGGTCTTGCCCGTGATGGCGGCCTCTATATCCCCAAGATCTGGCCACGAATATCCGCCGATGAGCTGCGTGGTCTCAGGGGCCGCTCCTATCAAGATATTGCCTATCATGTGATTTCAAAATTCATCGGCAGCGCTATTTCTGACGCTGAACTGAAACAGATGATTGCGGAAGCATATGCAACTTTCGGCCACCCTGCAGTTACGCCCTTGAAGCAACTGGATGCCAATCAATGGCTTCTCGAGCTTTTTCATGGGCCGACACTAGCCTTCAAGGACGTCGCCATGCAGTTGCTGGCACGGCTGATGGAGTGGTCGCTTAGGAAGCGCGGCGGTCACGCAACCATTGTTGGGGCCACTTCAGGGGATACGGGAGGCGCTGCCATTGACGCCTTCAAAAACAGCAAGAATGCCACGACGATAATTCTTCATCCCCATGGCCGGGTGAGCGATGTCCAGCGCCGCCAGATGACAACCGTCGATAGCCCTGCCATCCACAACATCGCCATCGCGGGCAATTTTGATGATTGCCAGGCCATCGTGAAAGCTCTTTTCAATGACAGCGGTTTCCGTGACCGTGTGGGGCTTGCGGGCGTGAATTCCATAAACTGGGCCCGGATCATGGCCCAGATCGTTTACTATGTGTCTTCCGCCGTGGCCTTGGGTGCGCCTGATCGCAAAGCAAGCTTCTGTGTTCCCACCGGGAATTTTGGCGACATTTTCGCAGGGCTCGTTGCCAAGCGCTTGGGGGTTCCGATTGACCGCCTGGTCATTGCCACCAATGTGAATGACATTCTGGACCGCACCTTGAAGTCGGGCCGCTATGAAATGCAGGGCGTCAAGCCAAGCTCAAGCCCTTCCATGGATATCCAGATATCAAGCAATTTTGAGCGTCTGCTTTATCTCGCCTACGGACGTGATGCCGGAGCCATTCGCGGCCTGATGTCGAGCCTGTCCCAATCCGGCGCCTTCACCATCGGCCAAAAGGAACTGGCAGCCATCCGCGAGGAATTTGATTCCTTCGCGGTGAATGAAGCCGAAACCGCCAAAACCGTTGCCCAAACCCTGAAAGCAACGGGTGAGCTTCTGGATCCCCACAGTGCCATCGGTTTTGCCGCGGCACTCAGGGCCAAACCCAGTGATAGCGCCATGGTAACCCTGGCCACCGCCCACCCCGCCAAATTCCCCGAGGCGGTTGAAAAAGCCAGCGGAATAAGGCCCCATTTACCCCAAAGACTATCCCACTTGCTCAATGCCAAAGAACGCTTCACTATATTGCCAAACAGCGCCACGG